>QIKC01000306.1 GCA_003232855.1 Verrucomicrobiales bacterium | reverse complement strand
AGGCGTTTGATATCGGTGCTGATGTGCTTTTCCTCTTTCTGTGCCTTCGCGAGCCGTTTTTCGGCACTCTCGAGCTTGGTCTGTGCGGATTGGAGTTCGCCGGCGCGTGCCTCGAGGCGTTCGATTTCGACGCGCACCGTCTGGTATTTCTGTGCGCGCACCTCGAGGTCGTTGGTTTCTTCGCGGACGCGGGCACCGACTTGTTCGAGTTTGGCGATCTCCGCTTCCGAATCGGCGATGCGCTGGCGGCGCTCGTCGAGGTCACGGGTGGTGGCGTCGAGCTGCGAGCGCAGTTCGCTCAGTTGCCGAGATTCGGCAGAGAGATTTTGCAAGTCGGCGCGCGTTTGCTGCAGCGCCTGCTCGGCCTCTTCTAGCGCCTCGCGTTCGCGGCGTCCGCGCAAGGTGACTTCGCCAAATTCCCTGAGTGCGAATTCGAGTTTGGTTTTGGTGTGGGCGATTTCGGCGCGGCGGTTGCCGAGGACATCGACCTGTTTTTTGAGGTCGGCGAATTCGGCGCGGATGCGTTCGTATTCCTGGCGTTTCTCGTCGAGGTCGGCCACTTGCGTGTCGAGATCGGTGATGGTTTCGTGGCGTTTTTCGATCGAGGATTTTGCCTCGATCAGTTCGCGTTCGAGCGCGGTGCGGTCGGATTCGAGGTTGCCTTTTTTCTCGGCGGCGGCGGCCACTTCGGCGCGGCGCTGGGTGAGGTTTTTCTCGGTCTTGACCAGATCTTTTTTGCGTGTTTCCAGTTCGGCGGTTTGCTCGATCAGGGTGGCGACCTGTTTCTCTAGTGTGGATTGCTCATCGCTGCGGGTGGTAATGGCTATCATTAAATCGTTATGGCTGGACTGAACTTCTGCGAGTTTTTTTCCGGCGGCGGCGAGTTCGCCGCTGCGTTCTTGGAGGATTTGTTCGGTGTGTTCGAGTTCGTCCTGTTTGGCCTGAGTGGCGGAGGAGAGGTCTGTGGAGCGCAGCTTGAAGTCGGCTTCGAGGACGGTGACGCGAGTTTCGTTGGCGGCGATCGAAGCTTCGATCGCTGCGTTTTGTTTACAGATGGCCGTATGTTGCGTGTCGGCGTCGGAGATTGCTGTCGCTGCGGTTGTGGCGGCTTGTTCGAGGGCGGCGGCTTCGGTTTGGGCGGCGGATTTGGTGTTGGCGTGTGCGGTCTCGGCTTGCTCCTTGGCCATTTCCGCCTCGCGTATTTGGGCGTTGAGCTGGCTCAATTGGCCGCGCGCTTCGCCCACTGCGGTCTCTGATGCTCCGGCTTCTGAACGCAGTGTTTGACCACGCAGTTCGAGCTCGTCGATCTGTGCTTCGAGGGTGGAGAATTTGGTTTTAGCGGCGCCTTGTTGCTCGGCGAGTTCGGCGAGTTCGGCGCGGGTCGTGGTCAGCTTTTCATCCGTCGCCGATAGCGAGTCCTGTGCCTTCACGTGCAGGGAGCGATCGCGTGCGAGGTTGCCTTTGACCTCTTGGTAGTCGGCGTAGGCTTTGCGGCTTTCGATCACCTCGGAGTCGAGGGCGGATTTTTGTTCGCCGAGCGCCAGCACTTGGGGCTCTAGCGAATCGACGCGCCCTTGGGCTTCGGCGAGCCGCTCCTCGGCACCGCGCAGAACTTCGACGCGGCGGTTGAGCTCGTCGCGCTCGAGGTTGAGGCGGTCGCGCTCGGTGGCGACGGCGGTGATCTCCGTGTCGAGTTTCGAGTGGGCTTCGGCGGCGGTGGTCTCGGCGGCTTGTTTGGCGTGTAAGGTGGTTTCGATATCGGCCTTGAGGGCGCTCAGGCGTTCTTCGGCCTTGTCGACTTCGTCGCTGGTGGTCTCGCGTGATTGCTCCAGACTACCGGTCGTTTCGCGGGTTTCGTCGAGTTGGTGTTTGGCTTTTTTCTGCTCGGCGATCAGTTTTTTGGTTTGCCCGGAGAGATCGGCGATCTGGTCTTTGGCGCTGGCGCGCGCGGCGTTTAGTTCTTGTTCGGCCTGTGATTTTTCGTCTTCGGCACAAGCGTGCGCCTTGGTGAGTTCTCCTTTTTGGGTTTCGAGGAGGGCGATGGCGTCGCGCAGGTCGCCGTGTTCGCGGTCGAGCCGGATGCGTTCACTACCGAGTTTTTCGAATTCGTCAACGGCGAGTTGTTGAGCTTCGGTGAGTTTGCTCTTCGAGCCGTGCAGCTCGTCGATGCTGTTTTGTACGGCCTTGCGCTCGTCGCGCAGCTTCGTCAATTCCGCTTCGATTTCTGCGCGCTTGTGCGAGAAAGGGTTTGAGTTCGTCGCGTTCGGCGACGGCGGCGTCGCGTTTTTCGGTCGCCTTGTCGGCGGATGCTTGGAGTTTAGCGAGGCGGCTTTCGGCCTTCTTCAAGTCTTTGACGCTGACTTTGGAAGGTGCAGGCGGAGTTTTTTCAACCACCGGATCCGCTTTGGCCTTCGGCTGTGGCTTTTCGCGCGGCGGGGCGATAGCTTTTGATTTGTCGTTTTCGACGGGGATCGGTTTCGGGGTTGGGGTTTTTCCGAGCGGTTTGGTCGGAGGGGTTTTGGGGATTCTATGCGCCGGGGGAGACGGCACCTTTACCGCTGTCGCACTTGTTAGAGAGGGGACTTGGCGGGTGGTGTCGCGGTGGCCGGTTGGGCGCGGTTTGATCTGTGGTGCGGGTGCGGCTGAGAGCGGTGCGCGGGCAGCGGCGCGCGTCGGGATGGCGGGGGTGGGTTGCTTGAGTTTGGGCTTGGCTTCGGCCTTGGGCGTTCCGACGTGCAGGGTCGCGACGAGTTGCCCGAAATGGATGGTGTCGCCTTCGTCGAGGTGGCAGCGGACGATCTTCTCGCGGTTGACTTTGGTGCCGTTGTAGGAGCCGAGATCGACGAGCTCGTATTTTCCCACGGCGGAGTCGAAGCGAACCTCGGCGTGGAAGGTCGAGATGTAGTTGTTGTCGATGACGATCGAGTTAGACGGATCTCGACCGAGCGTCGTGAGCTCCCCGCGCAACTTGAAGGGGATGGTCTGTGATTCGGAGATTTTGAAACGAAGTTCGGCCATTTTGGGTCGAGTTAGTTGAGGCGTTTAAATATTCGCTAGAGCTAAGAAGATAGGCGTCGCGGAGAGAACGTAAACCTTGACTATCTTCGGGAGTGTGGCGGTGCTGAGACGATGCACGCAGATGGGCAATGTGAAAAATTTTGATGGCCGATTGCGGTAAATTTTGTGAACAACTTCATTGGCTTGGACGGGTTCGAAAATTCGGAAACGATGCCGATTTGCGGCAACATGGCTGAATATAATCTGGAAATTATAATGCGTTGTAGAGAATTTGCAACACGATATTATCGTCGATAAAAAAGCTCGCTGCGCTGCGTTTCAGAAACGCGAATTTATTGTCAACAAGTGGGGAGTTTTTGCTGATAAGGTGCGGAAGCGCTGGTTCAGCGCCCGGGTGCGGGATGGGAGCGAACGCCGTGGAGCGATGCTTTGTATATCCTCAATACGTAGCGATCACCGATGTCAACAAGGGTGAGGCAGTCGGTCGATCTCGGCAAGAGAGGTCGAGGTTGACCGATCCGGGCGAAGGTCGCGCGGCGCGGAGCGTTTCCCTGGTGGAGGGTGTCGGCGCGAGGGAGGGCGCTCTCTTTGGGCTCCGCTCAAGAGGCGGTGCTATTGCGCTGGGACGCTGAGCCAGAAGGTGGTGGTGCCCTCGGCGCTGTGGACGCCGAGTTTCATGTCCATCTGCCCCGCGAGCACTGCGGCGATGGAGAGGCCGACGCCGAGGTGTCGGCTTTCTTTGGTGCTGCTGAATGGCTCCCAGATGGTGGAAAGTTTTTCTTCGGGGATCGTCGAGCCGGTGTTGCGCACGAGGATATCGACGCGGTTTTGTTCGATGGCTGAGAAGCCACCGGGCTTGTAGATCTCAAAGCTGGCCTGTCCGCCGCCATCGGCTGCGGCCTCGGCGGCGTTGGAGAGGAGTTCCATGAGGATGTCCTTGAGTCGGCCGGGATCCGCTTTGACGGCGGGGACGTCGGCTGGGCATTTGATGTTTACGGGGATGCCGGCTTTTTCGAAGGGCTCTTTGAGGGAGTTTTCGACCATCGGTAGGAAGTCGCAGAGTGCGAGGTTCTGGATGGTGATGTGGGTGCAGCCGCCGGCCGGTAGCATGCGCTCGGAGAGGCCGGAGGCGCTGACCGACGCTTCTTTGATGTGGCCGAGATTTTCGACGATGGTCTCGTCGATCCCCTCGTCCATTAGGATGAGGCTGGAAAAGCCTTGGATGACGGCGAGCAGGTTGTTGAGTTTGTGGGTCATGCCGCGCAGAAGCTGTGCGTAGTATTCGGCGTTTGCCGAATCGTTGATCACAAACTGGTCGGCAAATACGAACTGCGGTTTGGCGATGGTTGCTGTATTTTCCATAAAAAGTTGCTATTTCTCTAAACTAGCGCCTTTCATAATTAAACCAACTAAAATTTTAAGGAATGCTTACAAATTGGATGAGCCCAACATAGAGCGGTGGATGTGAGGAATTTTCAGGCGATTAGGCGACGACACCGGCGGCGTGGTCGTCGTCGAGCAGGAGGTGGCGCAGGTGTTGGTGCTGCGGTTTGGCCAGTTCGGGGTCGGTGGCGATGACTTCGGCGGCGAGTTGTCGTGCGAGCTGCACCAGTTCGGTCTCGGTGACGAGGTCGCCGAGTTTGAGGGCGCCGATGCCGCTTTGGTCGGTGCCGAGCAGCTCTCCGGGGCCGCGCAGCTTGAGGTCGGCTTCGGCGATTTTGAAGCCGTCGTCGGTGGCCTCGAGCACTTGCAGTTTCGCTAGTGCCTCGGCGCTGGGCTTGTCGGCCATTAGCACGCAGTAGCTTTTGTGCGCGCCGCGGCCGATGCGGCCGCGCAGTTGGTGTAACTGGGCGAGCCCGAAGCGTTCGGCGTTGTAGATGTACATGATGTTGGCGTTGGGCACATCGACGCCGACTTCGATGACGGTGGTGGCCACTAGCACGTCGGTCTTGCCGTCGCGGAAGTCGCGCATGATGAGTTCCTTTTCCTCGGGTGGGATGCGACCGTGCAGGAGGTCGCATTTGAAGGGGGCGAGGCGTTCGGCCCACTGTTCGAACTCGCCTTCGACGGACTTTGCTTTGAGCTTGTCGGAGTCTTCGACCAGTGGGTAGACGAGGTAGGCTTGGCGACCTTCTTCGAGCTGGTCGCGGATGAATTGGGTGGCTTCTTTGATTTTTTTCTTGGCGTCGCGCACGGCGGTGACGATTTTGCCTCGGCCTTTGGGTAATTCGTCGATGACGGAGACGTCGAGGTCGCCGTAGACGGTTAGGGTGAGGGTGCGCGGGATGGGGGTGGCGGTCATCACCAGGACGTCGGGGCAGGCTCCTTGGCCGATGAGTTTGCCGCGCTGGGCGACGCCGAATTTGTGCTGCTCGTCGATCACCACCAGCCCTAGATTGGCGAATTCTACCGAATCGTAGAACAGTGCGTGAGTGCCGACTAGTACCTCGGGCGGGTCGCTTTCGAAGAGTGGCATCTCGTCGTCGCCACGTCCTTTACGCCGAGCTGCGGTGCGCAGGCCGACGCGGATGCCGAGTGGTTCTAGCCAGCGGCTGAGCACGAGGTGGTGTTGTTCGGCGAGGATCTGGGTGGGTGCCATCAGTGCGGCTTGGCAGCCGGATTCGACGGCTAACAAAATAGCGGCTACAGCAACGAGGGTCTTGCCGGAGCCGACGTCGCCTTGTAGCAGGCGGTTCATGGGGCGTGGCGCGGAGAGGTCGGCGCGCAGCTCGGCGATGCAGCGCTGCTGGGCGTCGGTGGGCTGGAAGGGCAGTGCGTCTAAGAACTGCTCAAGAAGTTCTCCTGGCCCGCAGTGGATGGCGCCGGGCAGGGCGTCGTGTCTGGCGCGGCGGCGGGCGACGTTGAGTTGTAGAGCGAAGAATTCTTCGAGTGCGAGTGTGCGGCGTGCGAGCGCCAACTGCTCGGCGTCTGCGGGGAAGTGGATGGCGCGCAGTGCCTCGACGCGCGGCAGGCGGTCGGTGGGGATCGTGATGCCGCCGTTGGGCAGGATTTCCGGGAAGGCGTCCGGGTCGAGGTCGGCGACGATTTGATAGATCGCCTTACGCAACGCGCGGCCGCCGATGCCCTCGCGCAGCGGGTAGATGGGGGTGATGCGGTCGAGGTGGATCGGTGTGGCTGTAGCGCCTGGGGCGTCTGCGTCGTCGAGCGCGGCCACGGCGGGGGCTTCGATGGTCTCGAACTCCGGGTGGTCGATGACCAGTCGTGATCCGCTTTGTTTCACTTTGCCGTAAACGACGATTTCCTGGCCGACGGCGATCAGTTTGTCGATGTAGGTCATGTTGAACCAGCGCAGGGTGATGCGGTGCAGGCCGCCGCCTTCGACGTCTTCGACGGCGGCCTCGAAGAAGCGGCGGCGACCGAAGAAGCGCTTGGCGGTGTCGACGATTTCCCCGCGCAGGCAGAGTGCGGTCGCGGTCTCGTGGGTGGGGAAGGCGTCGAACTGGGTGCGATCCTCGTAGCGGCGGGGGTAGTGTTCTAGCAGCTGCCCGGCGCGGGTGTAGCCGATTTTTTCGAGTTGGCGGCGCAGTTTGGTGCCGACGGCAGGGATTTCTGCGAGCGGGGTTTCGGGTCGGATAGGCACGGCTGCGATACTTTTGGAGAACTGGCCCGTGAATAGACGTCGGGCGGCGACCGCTTTACGGCTGCGCGGTGCGGATCGCTTTGATATTCATTTGCAGGCTGACGCGGCCGCGGAAGTCGTTGCGAAGGATGGTGAAGGCGACGTCCCACGGGAGGCGCGGCAGTTCGTGTTCGGCGCCGCCGAAGTAGATGGCGTCGCAGATGGCGGATTCTTGGCGCAGTGTGATGCGGTAGTGTTTTTCCTTTATCACCCGTGGTTCGGAGGTGGGCACGACGCCGCGGGCGAGCAGGACGGGCTCGGGGTTCGAGGAGCCGAAGGGTTCGAGCTGGCGGTAGGTGTCGAGCAGTGAGAGGTCGAGTTCGGCGATCGTGCATTCGGCGTCGAGTTTGAGCAAGGGGCGCAGGTCTTCTGGCGTGGTGTGCTCGCGGACGTAGGCGTTGAGGTGGGCGCGGAAGGTTTCGATTTGATCCTCGCGCAGGCGGATGCCGGCGGCCATGGCGTGGCCGCCACCGGCTAGCAAGAGATCGCGCCCGGAGTTGATGGCATCGACTAGCGACACGCCATCGATGCTGCGTCCGCTGCCTTTGCCGACGCCGTTTTCGTCGATGGCGATGACGAAGGTCGGGCGGTAGAACTTTCGCGATACGCGGGCGGCGACGATCCCCACCACGCCCGGGTGCCAGCCGCGTCTGCCGACGACGATGGCGTGGTCGCATTCCCCGGCCGAGCCGTCCGCGATCATCTCGATCATCTCGTCGGAGGCGCGCCGCTCGACCACCTGCCGCTGGCGGTTGCATTCGTCGAGCTTGGCGGCTAGCAGGCGCGCTTCCGCCGGATCCTCACAGAGTAGCAAATCGAGCGCGGCTCCGGCGGAGTCGAGCCGTCCGGCGGCATTGATGCGCGGGCCGATGCGGAAGCTGACGTCGCCGGCGCCGTAGGGTGGGTTGATGCGGGCGACCTCTATCAGTGCTGCGAGTCCCGCGTTTCGCGTGCGCGCGAGCTCCTGTAATCCGCGCCGCACGAGGGCACGGTTTTCGCCGAGCAGCGGAACGATGTCCGCCACGGTTCCGAGCGCCACTAGGTCGAGGTGCTCGCGCAAATCGAAGTCCTCCAGCGGCCGCGTCTTGAGTAGTGCGTGCGCCAGTTTGAAAACCACGCCGACGCTGCAAAGGAAATCGAAACGTGCTCCCGGGTCGTCGCCACAGGCTTTCGCGTTGACTAAGGCGACGCAGGTGGGGCGCTGATCGGGCAGCGCTTCGTGGTGATCGAGGATCACGGTATCGACCCCCTGTTCGCCGAGCCATGCGGTTTCGTCGATCGAGGTGGTGCCGCAATCGACTGCGATCAGCAGGGTGGGGGAGTGTTCGGTTAGGCAGCGTTTGAGGCCGTCCAGCGACAGGCCGTAGCCCTCCGCGACGCGGTGCGGCAGGAAGGTTCCGGTGTCGATCCCGTAGGCGTCCAGCACGATCTTGAGCAGAGTCAGTGAGGTGACGCCATCGACATCGTAGTCGCCGAAGATGGCGACCTTCTCGCCCTTGTCGGCGGCGGAAAATACTCGCTCCACTGCGGCTGCCATGTCTGGCATCTCGAAGGGGTCGGTGATCGTGGAGAGCTTAGGGTCGAGGAATTCGGCGCGTTTCTCCGGCGTGTCGATGCCGCGCTTGGTGAGGATCGCCTCCACTACCTGCGGCAGATCGCCGCCAGCAACGCCCTCGTCCGCCTCCGGACCCGGGCGCATGACCCAGCGCGTGCCGAGCGCATCCGCTCCCGCTTCGGTGCTCATTGTGCGGCGTCCTCCGTCGCTTCGCGCTTCTTTGTCGCCGCCATATCTAACAATTCATCGAACTCCTTGAGTGGATTTTCGACGCCGAGGTATTCTTTGCGCCGTTTGTAGCTATGGACAAGGATCAGCCCGCGGCTATCGAGCGCCACTAGGCAAGGCACGCCGCGCCCGGCGGCGGCGTTCACGAACTCCATGCCCTTTGCTTCCTTGTCAGTGAAACGCAGTGCTGGCCATGGCATCTTGGTGTCGGCCATGTGCTGGCGCATCGCCTCCTCGTTATCGTCGGCGCTGACGAAGATGATTTCGAAATTGGCGCCGGCCGCCAATCGTTCGTTATAAAATTGGATCAGCGCTGGGGTGAATTTGATGCAAGCCGGGTTCCAGGCCGCAGAGTAGAAGAGCAGAAAGTGGTCGATGGCGCGTTCTGGGTCGAGTTGGTGGTTCACCAGCTCGTCGCCTTCGAGGCGCACCAAATTGCCGCCCAGCGCTTCGGCGACGATCACCGGTTGCGGCAGGCGCGGAAGGTCGAGGTCGCCTTGCCCTTCCGCAGCGTCGGGTGCGGTGAGGATGGCGACGAGGGCACAAAGGGGAGCGAGCAGTTTCATGGTAACAGGAGCCGGTGCTAGCCCGGTGGGCGGCATCATAGCGGCAGGTGGGGTGGATTCAAAAGAGTTTGCGCGGCGGTGGCGGCGAATGTGGGACAGGGTGTGGGACAGGGGAATTTCTTGCTGGCCAAGAGGCGGGTATTTCGCATAATCTGCCCGTTTGGGACTCGAATAACCGAACAATGGGGATATACAACACGAGATCGTTGGTGGCCGCAGTGCCGCTGTCGGCCACGCTTTCTGGGCAGCAGGCCGGGGCGGTCGGGGTGCGGGATGCTACTTCGCTCGAACATGACCGCTTGCAGGCGATGATGCTTTCGAGCCAAGCGCAGACTCGCGCCAGAGCCTACGCTATCGGTCTCGACTCCGGTGGCGGCACCCATTGGGCGTTAATGACCGGGCGACTATAATCACCTCTTACCAATGATCACCCACCTACACGCATCATGTTGGAACGAGGAACGGATGTTGCCGTTTTTTTTCGAGCACTACGACCGCTTCGTCGATCGCTACTTTATTCACGACAACAGCTCCGACGACGCGTCGTTGGACATCCTCGCCGCCCACCCGCGCGTCACCGTTTTGCCGCTGGTGCTGGAGGGCGATTCGATGTGCCAGGCCGCCTTCGAGCAGGTCAACGAATTCTGGAAACCCAGCGTCGGCGAGGCCGACTGGGTCGCCGTCTGCAATGTCGATGAATTGTTCTGGCATCCAGATCTGCCATGGTATCTAAAGGCTTGTAAGGGCCGGGGCATCACCCACATCCCGAGCACCGGATGGGAGATGATCACCGATGTGTTTCCCTCGCCGGGCGAGCACCTCCCCCGCGTCCGGCGGCGTGGCCTGCGTTTTCCCCGCATGGACAAACCGTCGTTTTTCAATCCCGAGGCCATCACCGACTCCGGCTTCGCCATGGCGCGCCACAGCTCGCAGCCGCGCGGCCGGGTGGTCGAGCCCGAGCGGGTCGAGGTGCAACTGCTGCATTATAAGCACCTCGGCGATGACTACACCATTGCTCGGCAGGCGCAGTTGCAAGCGCGTATGCGCTCGCTCGACCGAGAAAAAAAATGGGGGTTTCAATACGACCCCGACCTCGTTTTGAAACGTCTTGTCGAATTGCGCGCCAAGGCGCAGACCGTCGCTGTCCCCGCGCGTGGCGTAGGCCGTGGCCGCCGAGGCAAATGGAAGCCGCGTCCGCCGGTGGCTATCGCTTCGGCACGTAATGGGTAACCCATGTCCGGTTCGAACCGGGTAAGCACGACGGCAGGCTTGCCATTTAATGAGAAACCGGTTAAATCGAGTGCCATGAACAACGAATCCCATACCTCCGGTATCATCCACGCTAAAGTCCGCAAGGAAAACGGGGGTCTGGTGCCGGAGACGCCCATTGACGAATTGCGAACGCGCATCGACGACGGCCACGAAATTTTCATTTTCGACGCTGTCTATTCTGCCGACGAATGCGTCGCCCTGCGGCGGGCGATGCTCGACTGGGGGCGCGCCAACGCCGTCTGGCCAGCGGGCATCAGCGCCAGCAAGCCGGGGATTAATTTTCACCGTGTCGATGACGGCTCGGTCGCCACCTCGATGGCGCATATCTTTCACCAGTTCGGGTTCTCCGACCCCGGCACCCTGCCGCCAGCGTTGAGCGATCCGCTGTTGCCGCTGCGCGCCGAGTTGCTCGACCTACAGAACCGGCTCGCGGGCACCGCTTTCGAACCCGGCGGCGATGAGTTCCGTCTCAAAGCGATGCGCCATCCGCGTGGTGGCGGGCACCTCGTGCCGCACACCCACCCGTACCTGCCGACGAGGGTGGCGCTGTTTCTCAATCTCTCGCAGCCCGGCAGCGACTACCGCTCCGGCGCGGCGCGCTTCCATACCAAGAAGCACGGCTGGATCGACACCCACGACGACTTCCGCATCGGCGACATCCTCGCCTGGCGTTACGATCTCGTCCACGATATCGCCCCTGTCGAATCTGGATCGGAGCCGGTGTGGGACGGCGACGACGGCCTGTGGATCTGCGCTATGGAGGCCACCGAATCCCACCTACACTCGGAACCGACGCAGTGAGAGATTCGAAGCGCATTGCGTTGCTAGAACCTTCGCTGCCGACCGCCGCCGAACTGTTGCCGTGGCTGGAGCAGATCGACAGCGCGCGCCGCTACACGAATTTTGGACCACTGTGCCGACGACTCGAGACGGAACTCGCCGCCTCGCTGGCGACGGATTGTGAGGTCGTCGCCGTATCCAGCGGCACTTTGGGGATTGAGCTGGCGCTCGCCGCCTGGCGCCTGCCGCAGGGCGCGCGCGTGCTGTTACCCGCGCTGAGTTTCGTCGCCACCGCCACCGCCTTGATGCGCGCTGGACTCGTCCCGGTGTTCGCCGATGTCGACCCCGATAACTGGTGCCTGACGCCGGAAATCGCGCGCGCCGCCGCCGAGCAGATCGACGCCGTGCTGCCGGTGGCCGTGTTTGGGCGTGCTTTGAACCCCGCCCTCTGGGATGCCTTTACGGCAGACACTGGCCTGTCGGTGCTGATCGACGCAGCCGGTGCCTACGGCAACCAGCTCCCCGGACGTCGCACCGCCGCCGTTTTCAGCATGCACGCGACCAAAGCGTTGGCCGCAGGGGAGGGCGGTTTTGTCGCCTGTCCCGACCCGGATCTCGCGCGTGCCATTCGCACCGGATCCAACTTCGGTTTCGATTACGAGAATCCCCGCCCCGGCGTCGTCCAACACGCCGGCACCAATGCAAAACTCAGCGAGTATCACGCCGCCGTCGGCCTCGCCGCTCTGACCGCCTGGCCAGCGCAATGCGCACAACGAATCGATCTTGCCAAAACCTACGCCACCGAGCTGCGCGAGCTGGGCGACAAGATTATCTTACAAGACGATGGAGCACCATGGTCGCGGTCGGTGTTCGTACTGCGCGCGCCCTCCGGTATCGATGCCACCACCGTCACCGCTCTCACCGAGTTGGGCGTAGAGAGCCGTCGTTGGTACTGGCCACCGCTGCACCGCCACCCGGCCTTCGCCGACTGCGAACGGATCGGCGACCTGGCGCGCACCGAGATGCTGGCGGCGCAGCTCATCGGCTTACCCTTCCACCTGCACCTCGACGACGACGACGTCGCCCGCGTCTGCGTGGCGCTCGACTCCGTACTGCCATGACACTCGCCATCATGCAGCCATACGCCTTTCCCTACCTCGGCTACTTCCAACTCGCCGCCATCGCTGATCGCTTCGTGTTGCTTGATAACGTCGCGTTCGGCAAGCGTGGCTGGATCAACCGCAACCGCATTCTCGATTCGATCAGCGGCGAAGCGCAACGCTTCACCATCCACGTCCGCAAGGCCCCGAGCGCTACCCCTATCGACGCCATCCAAATCGACCCCAGCCCACGCTGGCGGCGCAGACTTTTGCTGAAAATTGAGAAAAATTACGACAAAGCGCCACAGTTCGCGACCGCCTGGCCACTCGTCGAACGCCTACTCAGCAACCCCGAACCCGCGCTCGCCACTTTCATCCGCACCACCCTCGTCGCCCTTTTCGAGTACCTCGGGATCGCCACCCCGCTGGTGGCAGTACCGCCCACCGGCGCGCGCTGTGGCCAAGAACGCATCCTCGAAATCTGCCGCCTCGAAGGCGCCACCGACTACCTCAACCTCGAAGGCGGACGCGCCCTCTACGATACCGCGACTTTCGCCGAAGCCGGGTTCCGACTGCATTTCCTAGAGCACCAAGAGCGCCCCTATCCCCAGTTCGACCCAGAGAAAAAATTTGTCCCCCGCCTGTCGATTATCGACGCCATTATGTTCAACGCCCCCGAACAAATTCTAACTGAACACTTAAAACTGAACACTTGAAACTCCCCCCCATGTCCCGTGTCATCATCTTCGGCCAACGCGACTACGCTCAACAGGCGCAGTATTATTTAGACAACGACTCGCCACACCAAGTGGTCGCCTTCTCCGTCACCGCCGACCACTGTCAGAGCAACGAAGTCTTCGGTCTGCCGTTGGTGCCCTTTGAAGAAGTGCAAGAGCGCTATCCGCCCGGCGAGTTTTCCTTCTTCGTGCCGATGAGTGGCCGCTCTATCAACCGCCTGCGCGAACGTTTCTACAACGAAGCCAAAGCCAAAGGCTATTCGTTAGTCTCCTACATCAGCAGCCGCGCGACGCTCTGCGGCAACACGGTCGGCGACAACTGCTTTATTTTGGAACAGACCAACATCCAACCCTTCACCCGCATCGGCTCGAACG
>QIKC01000107.1 GCA_003232855.1 Verrucomicrobiales bacterium | reverse complement strand
GCTGGCGGCCTGCCGGGCGTCACCCGCGACGTTATTTTCGAAATCGCCGCCGAATTCGGCATCTCGCTGCGCGAGGCCGAGCTCACCCGCTACGACCTATTCGCCGCCGACGAATGCTTCCTCACCGGCACCGCCGCCGAGGTGATCGCCGCCGTTGAAATCGACCGCCGACCCATCGGCACCGGCCAGCCTGGGGCACTCACCGCGCGCTTTATCGCCCGCTACCGGGAGATCGCCGGCAGCCAAGGGACGGAAATCGGCTAGATGATCCCTCACCGCTTTGTCCAAAAGTTGGTGTGTTAGAGTTTGATGCCGAAATCGTCGCCCGCTGCCAGCGAGTAGACGAAGGCGACTAACAGATCGACCACTTTATCTACGTCGCGCAGGTCGACCACCTCGACTACCGAGTGCATGTAGCGCAGCGGTAGCGACACGAGGGCGCTGGGAATTCCCTGGCCGGTGTAGGAGATATTGTCGGTGTCGGTGCCGCTGTAGCGAGAGCTGGATTCGTGTTGGATCGGGATCTCGGCTTTTGCGGCGACTTCCATCAGGCGGGTGACGACGTTCGGGTGATTACAGGTGCCGTGGGTCAAAGTGGGGCCGCCGCCGAATTCGACCTTGCCGTGGACGGCGTGTTCGATGCCCGGGGTGTCGGTGGCGTGGGTGACGTCGAGACAGATCGCCACGTCTGGCATGAGGCGGCGGGTGATCATGCTGGCGCCGTGGCCGCCGATTTCCTCCTGCACCGCATTGACGCATTGCACCGTGGCCGCCGGTCGGCGATCGCCACCGGCCAGCTCGGCCATGACGCGGGCGATGATGTAGCCGCCGATGCGGTTGTCCAACGCGCGGCTGACGATTTTGCCCGCAGCGAATTCTTCCGGTTCGTCGGCATAAACCGCCGGGTGGCCGACGCGCAGCCCGAGCGCTGCGACTTCGTCGGCGCTCGATGCGCCGACGTCGATGTAGAGCTCGTGAATTTTCGGCGCCTTCTCGGTCGCAGAGCTGTCCTTGCGCAGGTGGATCGCGGTGTTGCCGATAATGCCCTTCACCTCACCCTTGTCGCCGAGGATTCGCAATCGCCGACCGCGGCCGGTGGCGGCATCAGATCCGCCGACACGGTCGATATGTAGGAAGCCCTCCTTGGTGACGTGCTTGATGATATAGCCGATCTCGTCGGCGTGGGCCTCGAGCATCACCGTCGGCGCGTTCGGGTCGCTTCCTTTCAAGGTGGCCCAGGCCGTGCCGTAGGCGTCGTTGGCGACTTCGTCGGCGTGGGTGGCGATATGTTTTGCCCAGACTTTTTGTCCGGGTGTTTCGAAGCCGGTCGGGCTGGGGGTGGAGAGGAGTTCGAAGAGGAATTTTTTATCGGCTGGTGTCATGGGACGCCCATTATCATCGGGCGATGAGCGATGGCTAATAAAGAATAAAGAATGTGCGGGATGGGTTTGTTTGGCAGCGGCTGCTGCGAAAACCCTATGCGGCGCGGCCGCGCGATGGGGCGCCGCGGCGTCCCTGGGGTCGGCTTCGTCGGGCGCCGCCACCATTGCGACTGTTTCGCCCGCCGCCGCCACGGTTGCCGCCTTGCGGTTGCGCTTTGGCGTTGCGCATCGCGGTGGTGGGTTCCTGATGGTAGGGATGGTCGCGGTCGACCGGAATTTCGCCGCGGATACAGCGCTCGATCCCTTGCAGCAGGCTGTGGCTCAGCTCGTCGCAGAAGGAGACGGCGCGCCCTTCCGCGCCGGCGCGCGCGGTGCGGCCGATGCGGTGGACGTAGGAGTCGGGCTCCTTGGGCAGGTCGTAGTTGACGACGAGGTCGATGCCTTTGACGTCGATGCCGCGCGCGGCGATGTCGGTGGCGACCAGGATGCGGATGCGCCCGGAACGGAAGTCGCCCAGCGCGCGTTCGCGGGCGCCTTGCGACTTATTGCCATGGATGGCGGCGGCGGACAGGCCGGCTTTGCTGAGCTGCTCGACAATGCGGTTGGCTCCGTGTTTGGTGCCGCTGAAAACGAGTGTTAGGCCGTTTTCACGCTGGCTCAGTAAATGGTCGAGCAACTCGCGTTTCTGGCTCTTGGCGACGTGGCATAAGCGCTGGTCAATCTTCTCGACGGTGGTGGCTGGCGGTGTCACCTCGACGTGTTGCGGGTTCTTCAGAATCGTGCGTGAGAGATCGATGATCGACCGCGGCATGGTGGCGGAAAAGAACAACGACTGGCGCTGTTCGGGCAGCTCGCGGATGATCTTGCGCACGTCGTGGATGAAGCCCATGTCGAGCATGCGGTCGGCCTCGTCGATGACGAACACCTCGAGGTGCCGCAGGTTGATATGACCCTGATTCATCAGGTCGAGCAGGCGCCCGGGGGTGGCGACGAGAACTTCCGGGCCGCGGCTCATGGCTCTGATCTGCGGGTTCTTTCCGACGCCGCCGAACACTACCGCGCTGTCGAAGGGCAGGTGCTTTCCATAATCGGTAAAACTCTGCCCGATCTGTGCCGCCAGCTCGCGGGTGGGGGCGATGACCAGCACGCGCGGCGCCTTACGCACTCGCTCGCGGGGGTTCTGAGTGAGGTGTTCGAGGATCGGCAGTGCGAATGCAGCGGTCTTGCCGGTGCCGGTCTGCGCGCAGCCCATGACGTCGTGCCCGTCGAGCACTAGCGGGATGGTCGCCTCTTGAATCGGCGAGGGTGTGGTGTAGTCGCGGTCGCGCAGCGCGCGTTGGAGGGGTTCGCCGAGGGCGAGGGAGTCAAAGGTGATAGACATAGAGTTCGTAGAGTTATGGGTGGTAAAAACGTTAATGTGATGCGTTAGCCTGCGGCAATCACGTTCGGGCACGCCTCCTTTGCAGGAGGTCGCCCATCAATGCCCGCAAGGAGGGTGGGTTCGATGAGCTGTTGTGGAACCCAGACCAATCCTCATCGAAGAAACCGCACGGGCAAACCGGGTCGCGGGAATCCGCCCCCCCGGTTAAGAGAGCGCCGATCCTCGCCCATATCGCAACCGGCGCAAGCAGTTTCTCAGATTTCGGACGAGTGCCCCCTTCGGGCGATCATCGACGAGAATTTCGCCGCTTCTTAAATATTCCAATTCTCCCGTTGAGCGCGGCCCGGCGCAGGGTAAGTTTTGACGATGATTTGTGACGTCTGCCAAGACAAACATGCCACCGTCTATCTTACCCAGATTGTCGATGGCCAGATGAAAAAGGTAAACCTGTGCGAGGGTTGCGCCAAGGAGAAGGGCGTGACCGACCCCACCGGGTTCGCCCTTGCCGACTTGCTGCTGGGGCTGGGCTCTGACGAAAAGGTCGGCGGGGCGGTCGACGAGCGCTTTTGCGAGGTCTGCGATTTCACCCACTCCGAGTTCAAGAAGACCGGTCGCCTCGGTTGCAGCGCCTGCTACCACGCCTTCGGCGACGGGCTCGACAGCCTCATCCGGGCGATGCACAAAGGCATCCGCCACGTCGGCAAGGTGCCCACCCGCTACCGTGCTACCAAACATTTCACCGATCAGATCACCGATCTTAAGCACCGACTCAAGATCGCGATCACCGACGAAAATTTCGAAAGCGCGGCGCAGTTGCGCGACGAGATCAAGAGTGCCGAAGCCGAATTCGTCCGTGCCAAAGCCTGAGCCACCGGTCGAGCGCCGCCGCATCCGACCCACCGCGATATCCCCATGATGCAGTTCAATACCATCCTCAAGAACCCGGCCGAGTGGATGCTCAGCACCGGCCCCTGCGGCGAGATCGTCATCAGCAGTCGCGTGCGGCTGGCGCGTAACCTCGCCGGTCTGTCGTTCCCCGGCTGGGCGGACGAGGAGGATCGGATGCTCGTGCTCAACTCGGTGAAGCCGGCTATCGAGGAACTCTCCGAGATGCGCGGCGCGTTCTCCTCCGACCTGCGCGACCTCAGTGCGATCAAGAAACAGGTGCTCGTCGAACGCCACCTCATCAGCCGCGAGCAGGCGGCGAAAGGGCCGGGCAGCGCGGCGGTCATGAACCGCAAACAGACTCTGTGCGTGATGATCAACGAAGAGGATCATCTACGCATGCAATCGATCAAGGCCGGGCTCAACTTGAGCTCCGCTTTGAAGATGGTCGATAAGGTCGATACGAAGTTAGAGGAGTGCCTCGATTACGCCTTCGACAACCAGCACGGCTACCTCACCGCGTGCCCGACGAATCTCGGCACCGGAATGCGCGCCTCCGCCATGCTGCATCTGCCGGCTCTCGTTTTGTCAGAACAAATCAATCAAGTGATCGGTGCGGTGAACAAAATCGGTCTCGCGGTGCGCGGTCTTTACGGCGAGGGCACCGAGGCGTTGGGCAACATTTTCCAAGTCTCCAATCAGCACACCCTCGGCGAACACGAGACCGAAATCGTCGCCCGCTTGGAAAAAGTGGTCAGGCAGATCGTCGAACACGAGCAGAACGCGCGCGAGTCTTTGTTCGAGGAGCGCCGACCGATGCTCGACGACCAAGTCGGGCGCGCTTATGCGATTTTGCGCCACGCGCATATCATTTCTACGAAAGAAGCGCTCAACCTACTCTCAATGTTGAGAGCCGGGGTGGAATTAGACTATTTTTCCCCCGATGCGCGCGGCGTTATTGATATCCTGTTTATGGAGATTCAGCCCGCTCATCTACAAATTCGTGCCGGTCGTAAGCTCGGTGCCGAGGAGCGCGATATTTTACGTGCGGAAATCATGCGCGATCAGTTGAAAACTCTGTCTGAGCCGGGTAGGTTTCCACCGTCGGATCGGGAAGACCCCGGTTCTGACACCACAACAGGCGGAAGGGTAAAACCACCCGAACCGCCCGCAGAAAACCCTGAAAGCGATCGTCGTGGAAAGGGAAAGGATAATGATGAATAACTTTACTCCAAGAGCTCAACAAGTCCTCGCGCTGGCGCGCAAGGAGGCCGATCGATTTAACCATAACTACGTCGGCACTGAGCACCTCCTGCTCGGCCTGATCAAACTCGGTCAGGGAGTCGCCGTCAACGTCTTGCAAAAGATGGGGCTCGATTTGGAGACAGTTCGCATGGAGGTCGAGAAGCAAGTCGGCTCCGGCCCGGAGACCAAAATGGTCGGCAACATTCCCTACACACCGCGCGTGAAAAAGGTGCTGGCGCTGGCTGGCAAAGAGGCGAAGGCGCTCAACCATTCCTACGTCGGCACCGAACACATTTTGCTCGGTCTGTTGCGCGAGGGCGACGGCGTCGCGGCGCGCGTGCTGAAGAGTCTCGAGGTCGATATCGAACGCACCCGCAACGAGATCCTCAAGGAGCTCGATCCGAATTTCTCGCCGGGCGAGATGGGAGACGACGGCGACATTTTTGAAGACGCCGAAGTCGGTGGCGGATCCGGTGGTAAAGAGAATAAGACCCCAGCGCTGCGCGCCTTCGGTCGCGACCTCACCGAACTCGCCAATAAGGGCGAACTCGATCCGGTCATCGGCCGCTCCGAGGAAATCGAACGGGTGATCCAAATCCTTTGCCGCCGCACCAAGAATAACCCCGTGCTCATCGGCGAGGCCGGCGTTGGCAAGACCGCCATCGTCGAAGGGCTGGCGCAGGAAATAGCCGCTGGCAATATCCCGGAGCTCCTGCGCGGGCGCAAAGTCATCACCCTCGACCTCGCGCTAATGGTCGCTGGTACTAAATACCGCGGCCAATTTGAAGAGCGCATCAAGGCGGTCATGGACGAAATTCGCCGCGCCAAGAACATCATTTTGTTCATCGACGAGCTGCACACGATAGTCGGCGCCGGCTCGGCGGAAGGAGCGATGGACGCCTCCAACATTATCAAGCCCGCCCTCAGTCGCGGCGAGCTACAATGCGTCGGCGCCACCACGCTCAACGAATACCGCAAATACATCGAAAAGGACGCCGCCCTAGAGCGCCGCTTTCAGACCGTCAAGGTCGAGGAGCCCAACGCCGAGGACGCCATCAAGATCCTTCAAGGTCTGCAGCACAAATACGAGCGGCACCATAAATCCAATTACACCGACGAAGCGATCAAGGCCGCCGTGACCTTGTCCGAGCGCTACCTCACCGCCCGCTTTCTGCCCGACAAGGCGATCGATATCATGGACGAGGCCGGCGCCAAAGCGCGCATCGGTGCCATGACCCGCCCGCCCGAATTCAAAGAGTTGGAAGCAAGTATCGAAGAAGTTCGCATCGAGAAAGAAGAGGCCATCAAGGGGCAGGATTTCGAGAAGGCAGCCTCCCTTCGCGACAGCGAGAAACAGACCAAGCGGCAGTTGGAGGAGATGCTCGAAGAGTGGCGCAGTAACAGCGAGGAACAAATCGTCGAAGTCACCGAAGACGACATGATGGCGGTGGTCGCCAAGTGGACCGGCGTCCCCCTGCGACGCATGGAGGAGGCGGAAGCGGAAAAACTATTGCGCATGGAAGACGAGCTCAAGGAGCACGTCATCGGCCAGGACGAGGCGGTCATCGCCATCTCCAAAGCGCTGCGCCGTTCGCGCGCCGACCTCAAAGACCCACGGCGCCCAATCGGTTCCTTCGTGTTCCTCGGCCCCACCGGCGTCGGCAAAACCTTCCTCGCCCGCAACCTCGCCGAGTTTATGTTTGGCGATGCCGACGCGTTGATCCAGATCGACATGTCGGAATACATGGAGAAGTTCACCAGCAGTCGCCTGATCGGTTCGCCCCCAGGCTATGTCGGCTACGAGGAGGGCGGCCAGCTCTCCGAGGCAGTGCGGCGCAAGCCCTACTCCGTGGTGCTGTTCGACGAGATCGAAAAAGCGCACCCGGATGTGATGCACCTGCTGCTGCAGATTCTCGAGGAAGGCACCGTCACCGACAGCTTTGGGCGCAAGATCGACTTCCGTAATACCATTATCATCATGACGTCGAATGTCGGCGCCGATTTGATAAAGAAACAGAGCTCGCTCGGCTTCGGCGCCATGAGCGACGACGAGGCGGATTACGAGGGGATGAAGGAAAA
>QIKC01000194.1 GCA_003232855.1 Verrucomicrobiales bacterium | reverse complement strand
CTTCGCCGAACTCGCGGTACGCTTGGAGTTTTCCGATGGCTTCAGGTTTCAGGACAAGGCCAATGCGATCAAATATTTCCGTCAGAGCCGTCGCAAGATCAGCGGCGCGTGTGGGAGTCAGTGGCGATGCGGGGAGGCAGCATTTACGCCCGAACCAAACACCCCAGACCGGGTTTAGCAGAGCGTTGGAAATCTGATCGAGGGTAGCCGGGTCGCCTTCGAGGAGAGCGATGAATTTCGCGTCGTTTAGGTAGGTGCGCCGGGTGATAACGGTACCGAAACTCCCACCGCTGGCCTTGCGGGGGATGTGGCCGACCTCGAGCGGGTTCTTCTTGTCGAAGCCACCACCGATGGTGTGAAAATCTTCGAGTCGGGTAATGGCGCGTCCGGGTAGTCGGTAGCTGCTGAACGCCAGCGCGGCGAGCGGCGCGAGCTTCTCTCTCTCGCCGGGGGCGTGTTTGTCGATGCCGAGGGCTGCGGCGACCATGCCGAGCACGGCACTTTTGCTCGGATGCGCTTCGGTATCGCGGCGCTGGAACTGCGAGGCGACGCCCCACGATTGTAGCGGGGCGTCGAGGTAGATGGCGAGGGCTTCAGCTGACATGTTTGACGAGGGTGAAGCAGAAGGTTTCAAGGTCGGTGTCGGGGAGGGCGACTTCCGCAGCGGTGGTCATGCCCCAGGTGGCTTTCAGCTTGTCGTGCTCGGCGGTGAGGCCTTCGATCGAGGCTTCGACTATTCCCATGCCTTTCTGGAAAACGGGCTTCTCGAAGGCGTTGACCAACTGAACGGGCTGGCCTTTTTCCTTGATGGTGCCGAGGACGAAGGAGGGCACGGTGTGGGCGTTCATGGAATTTTTCCGCGCGCCGGGGACGGCGAGTAAGGTGGCGCGCACGAAGGCATCGACGACCGCCCCGCGTTCTTCGGCAGACAGGCCGCCGAGGTGTTTTTCATCGGCCAGGAGGTCGAGGTTAAGTGCGGCGTAGCGGTAGTAGCAGGCGCTGTTGAATTCGAGGGTGCCCATCATGCCAGCGCCAGCGTCTTCGGCGTCGGTTTTGCGGTCATCGACGGCGGTGAAGAAGTCGATGTCGTTGGCGACCTTGTGGGTGGAGAGGGCGTGGGAAAACATGGCGGCGCCCTCGACGTTGAGGGTGGCGTCGTTGGCGATCATGCGGCCGAAGAGGGCGATGTCGGCAGCGTCGTTGCGCTGGGCTTTCTTGCTGGCCTTTTTCGCATCCCCACCTTCGGCGACGGCTTTAGCGATTTGGTCGATCTCGTCTGGCGAGAGATAGACTGCGGTGGTGACTTGGGCTTTGTCCTTGCCGTCCTGTTTGGAAAACACTGCACAGATGGCGTCTGCGGCTTTCTCGACATCTTTTTCGAGTCCGTGTTTTTCGAGAGCGTCGATAAACGGCTGTTTCAAGATGCGCGAGCGGATGCCGGTAAAGCCTTTGGCACCGAGCTCGTCACGGGCATGGAGGCGAACGGCGCGTTTGAGCGACTGGGAGGAGATGCGGGCACGGGCAACGCCGCCGAAGATGGCAGATTTAGGCGCGCCGACATCATCGCGGTTGAGGCAGGAGACGGGGAAGGATTGTAGGATATGGAGTTCTAGTAGTTTCATTCTGTTTTTAGTTATCGGTTTGAGATCTGAAATTTGAGATTATTTCTGCCTAGCGTCCCACTGTTGACGGAGGGGATGTTCGGCTGGGAGTTTTGCAATGATGTCGCGCTGGGTTTCTTCGAAAACGGATCGTGATTTCTGCGCGGAATCGCGTTTTTCCCAGTTGGATCGGGAGGCGGCGTTGAGATGGCGCTGGCCTTTGATGTCGGAATTCTGAAGTTTGTCCGCCCATGCACGGAGCTGGCGGGAGCAGGATTCGGCGGTGGGTTTGAGATCTGAAATATCAGATTTGAAATTTGAGAGGCTGCACCTGCGCTCGAAGAAGCAGAGCATGGAGCGGACTTCGCCGGCCGAGCCTCTAGCGATGTAGAGGAAGTAGAGGAGTTCGTTGGTGGTGCCGCGCTCGAAGCCTTCGGCGATGTTGTTGGAGACGGAGAGGGCGGCGCGTTCGATCTGATCACGGCCTGACCAAGAGATGGCTTTCCCCGCTTTTTCGGTGAGGTCATAGACGCCTTCGGCGAGGCAGATCGCCTCTCGCCATACTGGGAGATCCTCGAAGCGTTTGTAGGTCATTTGGGATGATTTGAAATTTTAGATCTCAGATTTCAGATTGGGGAAATGACTAGCATGCCGAAGCCGAAGGCTTTGGCGGTGCCGATGCCTTTTTCGAAGATGGCGGCGAATTTTTCGCGATCGGTGACGGTGAGGATGCCGCGGAATTCAGTGGCGTCGTGGCGGCCGGCTTTGCCTCTTTTGATGAACTGTTGACGAGGGCGCCCGATGGTGCGCAGGCTAGAGGGTTCGATTGAAAATCCGCCGGACTCCCCTTTCCGACCGATCCATGCGACGAGATCCTCGCGCTTGGTCAGGGGAATGCGGCGGCCGTTTTTGCTCTCGTTACGAATTTTTTTAGTTGCGTTAGCGACTAGGCTGAACCCGTAGCTGGCGTGGCCGAGGAAGTCTTCCGATATAGTTTTAGATTTCCAGGCGGACTCGGGGCACCAGTCGGGGCGGGTGGGCTCCGCTTTGGAAAGCAGGAGCAGGCGCAAGTGGTCATCGACCGCATCGAGGCGGGTGAGGAAGTCGCGCGGCTCGCCGTCGCGCCCGGGGAAGGCGTGCCAGATTTTCTGGTGCCAGTCGTAGGCGTCGCGCAGGCCGGTCAAGTGCGCGGTCTGGTGGTCGATTTCGACTTTGGTTAGGAATAGGCTCATGATTTCGCGGATTGGAGTTCCGTGTTTGCGGGGACGTCTGGGTCGGGTGCTTGCCAGAAATCTTTCGCCCAGCGGGTCTTGATGTCCTCGGCGTAGAACCTCCATCCGCCGAGGTCGAGGAGGAGCTGGACGAAGTTGATCGGCGCGCCTCCGCGCTCGGCACGTTTGACGAGCCGGGGGAGCTGGACGGCCAGTTCGTCGAGCGTCTCGCAGGCGAGCAGGCGGCGGAAGTGGGGCTCGAAAGTGTCGCGGTTCTTACCGGCGACCCGGCGGCACGTTTCGCCGAAGGACGTGATGTCTTTGTGCTGTGGATGCACGGCGAATAGGGCGGCGGTGATGGTTTTCGCGTCGTTGCCGATGGCGCGCAGCCGCCCCAACACGGGCAGGGCGTAACCGCGGGTGGCCGGACTCCAGTAGCGCTTGAGCAGAGCGCGATCGCCGCGGTGGGGATCGGCTCCGGGACGCGGGGCGTAGGGGGCGAGCTGGGCGACGAAGGCCTCGGCGTCTTGCTGGTATTTTTCTTTTTTGCTCATAATTTGTTAGTTTTATCTTAGGAAGTGGCGGCGACTTTCTTGGCTACAGCTTTTTTCTTCGCCTTCGGCTTGTGATAGAGGGCGCGCAGGCCGGCGGCGTAGGCTTCGAGGTGACGCGGGGTGCGCCGCGGGCAGGCGAAGGAATAGGCTTCGCGGACAGATTCCCTCACCAACGCAGACCACGGGTCGGTGGAGCCGTGGCCGAACTGGCGACCGGTGCCGTCGGGCTTCTTGCCATCTGGGAGTTCGGGGTTCTGGATGACCTTCAAGAGCACGCCGCTGGCCTGATCGAGGGCGTTCCAGTAATGGGTCGTGGCGGCGCGGGAGGAGGGCTTGTCCCGCATCATTTTTTTGCCGTAGGCGACGACGGCTTTGTGCAGTTGGAACTTCCAATACTCGGCGTGCCCGACGCCTTGTTCGTAGGTGGTCCTGCCGCCTTCGGCGAAGATGGCTTCGGGCATGTCGAAGGTTGATTCGATGACATCGAGAATTTTTGCGTTGTCGGCGACGAGGGCGCCTGTCCAAATGCGGCAGGGGTGATCGCTGTGGTTCTGCCGAAAGCTTTCCAACACGGCGGGGGCTGAGGCTGCCGACCGCGCTTCGCGCCGGAGCACGGTGAGCGCGTGCAGTTGCCGCCAGACGGCTTGATCGAGCCGTGCGGAGAGCAGGCGCGGTGCTTGCTTGTCGCCTTTCCCGAGGATGACGATGGTGGTCGAGGGCTCGCGGGAGTATTCGTCGAAGGGTGGATAAATGAGCGATTCTTTGACGAGGTGGAAGGCGGTGCCGTCGTCGCAGAGGCGAACGCTGCGATGCAGAGGCGCGAGGCGACCGAGGTAGGTGGCTGTGGCGTTGACCACCGCGGCGGAATCGTTCGGACTGTCGGGGTACTGTTCCCAAACTGGGCGACCGACCTCTCCAGAGAAGCCTTCGAGCGTGGGGGCGTCGAGGCAGTTGAAGATGATGGACTGGTGTAAGGTCTCGCCGACCAGCAAAGTATGCAGGCCGTTGAAATCAACGCAGGGGCCGCGGCCTTTGTAACCGGCACCGTAAAGCGGATAGAAATTTTGGAAAGTGAGCAGGGCGAGCGCGAGCGCATCGGCGCCAAAAGATCGCAGCTCGCCGCCGTCGTGATCGAGCACGGTGGAATTGTTGCCGGAGGCGAGCCGGGGGAAGAGCTTGCTGGCGGACACCGGGTTCTCCGCCGTAACGGGCAATTGGAGAAAGCGCGGCCCGTCGCCGAACAGCTCAAAATGGCGGGCGATGTCCTCGCGGCGGAGGTAGGCGACGGATTTTTCGGCGAAAGATTCTTCGAATTGCTCCCAGTCGTCATCCGGGATCCCTCCGGCACCTTGGGCGATGCAGACGAGCAGGCGCATCACCGAGACCCGCTCGTGGGGGCGAAGGTCGAGATCGGCTATCTTCTTCGCCCCAGCGAAGAGATCAATGAGCGAAACGAGGCGAGATGTGCCGTCGGCGTTCCTTATGGGAATCCAGGCATCGGTGGTTAGGTCGAATTTCATGGGGAATTTGGGCTGGTATCGACGCATATCCGCCACCAACTCAGCCGAGTGAACACCAAAATCAATAGCTGGTCAATTATTTTTTTAAGGTATTAATTGATGATTTAAGAACTATCGGGTGTTTAACGGTGTTGAAACGATATAATGGTGTAATTATGCGGACAAATTCCCCACACTCATGGGGATGACCCAGTATTGACTGACGATTTTACAGTTGATCACGGTCTCTTCCCCAGCTCACTGGGGCATTAATTCCAGCCGTCCTCCTCATCATCTGCTGATGTGGAGGACGGTTTTTGGATCCTCCAAAATCGAGCCCCATGGCGGGCGTCGTATTTTAGGATGCCGGGGAGATCGGCGGTGGTTTGAAATTCGATTTCGCCGCCGTCGCCGACGATGCCGATCACGGCGTCGGAGATGTGCTGGGTCAACCAATCAGGGGCGTCGGGCAGCGCCTCGGCGATCTGCCAACGCGGCACTTTGACGGCGTTGCGGTGGAGGGCTTTGGCGAGGTCGATGGACCAGCAGAAAAATTCGACCTCGTGGGAATCGCCATCGAGGAAGGTGATGCGCCTGCCGTCTCCAGCGGGTTGCGATTTGCACAACACGATGAGCGCCGAGGACTGCCCGGCCCAGCGGGTGCCGAAGTTAATGTTGTTTTCGGAATCGTCGATGGGCGGAATCCGTGCGAGCGGGTTGCTGCGAACCTGGGCGGTGTTGATTTTTTTCTGGATCTGGTCGTCTTGCTGTGCTTGCAATTCGGCCCATGCGGCGGGCTGGTCGGACAGGGGTGCGTGGGTCGATTCGATCACTTGGCGGATGTCGGCGGGGAGCGCGATGGCGCCACCGAGGTCGCGCCATCGGGCGGAGCTGCGCAGGAGCGCGTAGGGGGGATAGATGAAATGATGTGGGGCGAGCGCGTCCTTGATGGCGCGGGCGTCGGGCTCGGTTCCGGTCAGCGGGTCGAGGAGGATGAGCCTGGCTTGTCGGACGCGCGCGGGACGTGTCGGATCGTTGTCGCGATGGCGATGGAGGCGACCGAGGCGCTGGATGAGGAGGTCGCTCGGCGCGAGGTCGGAGATGAGAAGGTCGGCATCGATATCGACGGATTGCTCGACGATTTGGGTGGCGACGAGAATGCAACGGCCGCGGGTGGTGGCGCCCTTGCCGAAACGGGCGAGCCATTCGATCTCGATGGCGTCGCGATCCAACGGCGTGAACCGACTGTGCAGCAGGCCGGTATCGACCCCGGTGCGGCAGGCGGATTTGAGCTGGTCGTATGTCTGTTGGGCGAGGGCGACGGTGTTGCGGACGATCAATACGGCGGCGCCCGCCTCTGCGGCTTCGACCGCGGCGGCGAGGGGAACTTCGGAATCGGGCGGGCAGATGTCGATGCCGACCCGGCGTTCGAGCTTGGGGTCGGGATCAAAGGGGATGGCCTGCGTTTCGGTATCGCCGTGATGGGCGACTGTCAGCAGCGGGTAGGCATCACTTTGATTTGTTTCGGTGCGACCCGCGCCATGCTCTAAGAGCTCGCGGCGGCGCGCTGTGCTGAGGGTTGCGGAGAGGACGATGACGGAGCAGTTGAGATTGAGCAGGCGTTTCACGAGGGCGTCGATGAGCCGGCCGGTGTAGGGATCGAAGGAGTGAACCTCATCGAGCACGACGACTTTCCCGCCGAGGGCAAAGAGGCGCAGGCCGGCGTGCTTGACGGACATGGTGGCCATCAGCGCCTGGTCGATGGTGCCGACGCCGAAGGGGGCGAGCAGCGGGCGGCGCGATGAGGTGAACCAGCGCCGCGCGTCGATGCGTTCGAAATCATCCGGGGAGCGTAAGGTGGGGGCGACATCGAGAATGCGGAGGTCGTCCTTGAGCCAGGCGTGGCCGTGGACGAGTGTTAGGCGCGCGCCGTCCGAAGTGATGGCGCGGTCGAGGAAGGGTTGCAGCCGGTCGTGGATACGCTCGCTGGTGAGCTGGGTGGGGAGACCAAAGTAGAGGCCGTGGTGGTGGCCGCGATCCCAGAGCTGGTAGGCGGCGGCGAGGGCGGCTTCGGTTTTTCCCTCGCCCATCGGCGCCTCGACGATGTAGAGGCCGGGCGCGGTGGCGGATT
>QIKC01000347.1 GCA_003232855.1 Verrucomicrobiales bacterium | reverse complement strand
TGGCGGTCGATGACGAAGGAGGCCATGGTGCCGTCTTTTTTGACTTTTACCCGGCGCATGTTTTCGATCGGGATACCGAGTAGCTTGGCGTCGCGCAGTGCGTTTGAGGGTACGTCGGCGAGCTCTCGTAATTCTTTCCAACAGAGGATCGCTGGGCCGTTTTCCCAACGGGCGTAGATGGCGTCTTCTACTGCTGACGGATCGCCGAGGGCGAGTGTGCCGAGTCGTTTTCCGTCATCGCCTCGGAGGGAGATGGTGAGGGCGTTGTCGGTTAGTCCCATGGCGCTGTCGCTGGGCGTGCCGTCTCCTTCGAGCACTTCTAGCGTTTTTAATTCGAGTAGGGATCGGATCAACTCGTTGATTTTTTCGGAGTCGGCGCGGTCGGCGAGTGGTGCGGTCATGGTCCAGTGGCCATCGTCGGCGCGCAGCAGGGAGATATCGCCGCCACCTGGGCCTGCGATTTTGATCGCGGTGATGTCTTCTGCCGTGGCGATGGGCACGACGCGGAAGCTTCTGCCCTGCGGCGGTGCTCCGTCTTTGTCGAACACGAATACGTAGAGTGCCAGCAGTGTGGTGACGATGGCGAGGGCGGCGGTGGTCCGTGAGGTCATGGTTACGTGGACGGGGGATCAGTTCCGTCTGGCGCTCCAGACGAAGATGGCGAAACAGAACGCGATCGCTGGTAGGATGAGGACGACGAGGGTGAAGAGGTTGCTGTATTTTTCTGGCGACAGGTTGATCGGGGGGTTCATCGCGGGCTTGGGGATGATGTCGATGCGGCCGTCGCGGTCGAGTGTCCAGTTGAGGGCGTTGACGACGAATTCGGAGTTGGTGCGGGTGATGTGGTCGGGGTCGAGTAGGGTTGAGTTGCCGACGACGATTAGGCGTGAGCTGTCGAGCTTGACGATGGCGTCATCGGATCCGCCTTTTTCTACGGCGGCGGCGACGTAGACTGGCGGCAGGATGTCTAGTTTTTCGTCGGGTTGCGGGGTGGCGCCTGCGTGATCTCTTTCGCCCCAGAATTTGGCGTCGGCTTCGAGCAGTGGGCTGGCGATGATGCCTTTGGCTTTCAGCTCTTCGTTGTTTTCCGCTATTCCGAGCGGGCTGGTTTGGCCGCCGAAGATGGTGAGGGTGCCGACTTTGCCGGAGGTCACCGGTGAGGCGCGGAGGAATTTGGACTGGACTTCGTAGATTTTTCTGGCGCCGCCGATGCCGAGGACTTGGGAGAACATGACGCGGTGATCGCTATGAACCTGCACTCCTAGTTGGCGGAGGAAGGGGTAGAAATTTGGCATTTCGGTGGCGGGGTTGAGTAGTAGTACCATCGACCCGCGCGCGTTGTCCCAGTAGTCGGTGAGCAGTTCGACCTCGCCGGGGGAAAAGTCGCTTTCGGGATTGATGAGCAACAGTGCGTCGGCGTCGAGGGGGATTTCGGTGATGTTGCCGAGGGTGAGTTCTTTGAGGGTGAAGAATTGGCGTTCGCTGAGGTCGATGAGTTCTTCGAGCGCGGTGCGTTTATGGGTTTCGTGTAGTCTGCCTTTGCCGGCGATGAGGTAAACGGTTTTCGGGCGTCCCTCGGTTGCGGCGAGCATGGCGGAGGTGATGACGGCCTCGCCGGAGAAGAAGCGGCCATTGTCGATCAGCATGTCGCTCTCGGTGATCTTTTTCACTTTGCCGCCGACATCGACGAAGACGACGTTTTGGTCGATGATCATCCCGTAGCGATCGGCGACGTCGATGGCGAGGGCTTTGTCGCGCGCTGGGTCGAATTCTTCGAACACCACCTGACCGTCGCCGAGGCGGACGTATTCTTCGAGTAAGGTTTTGAGGCGTCCGCGGATCTTCGACCCGCTGAGGAAGGCCATGGTGATGCGCACTTCGCCGTCGAGTTGGGCGAGGTAGCCGGCGGTGTCTTCGGAGATGCTGAACTTTTTCGTCGCACTGAGATCCCAGCGTTTGTAATTGCCGGAGGCGAGGTGGTTGATGAGGAGGAAGATCAATAGCGCACAGAGCATCTGTACGGCGACGTTGACGGCGATGTTGACGCGCTTGATCTCGGCGGCCGGACGGGTGCCGCTTTTGTTGGCTGCACTCGTCTTTTCCGCGCGCCGGGCGGGGGTTGGCGCGTCGTCGTCGTGTTTGTCGGAATTGCTAGGCATGGGTCAGACCTTCCACTTGCGGAATTCGAGCACGTGGAAGGTGGTGGTGAGCAGCAGGATGGCGAAGCTGATGTAGTAGACGATTTGGCGGGTGTCGATGAGCCCGTCGACAAAGGTGCGCACGTGCAGGTGGGTGGAGATGTAGTCGGCGAATCCGCGGAATGCTTCGGGGACGGGGACGAATTGCAAGACGAAGCCCACTAGGAAGTGCAGTAGGCAGAAGGTGAAGCAAATCATGGCGGCGACCAGTTGGTTTTTGGTCAGTGCTGAGGCGAGGCAGCCGATGGCGATATTGAAGGCGCCGAGCAGGAAAATGATGGTGTAGCTGCCTTGCAGGGAGCCGATGGCGGCGGTGCTGTCGGGGGCGTTGATGCGGAACAGGAGAAAGTTCAGCATGCTGGGCAACCACAGAACCAGATAGAAGGTGAGGGCGGCGAGGTATTTGGAGAGCAGTACCTGGAGGGTGCTGACCGGCGCGGTGAGTAGGGTCTCGATAGTGCCCAGTTTTTGTTCTTCGGCGAACAGTCGCATGGTGATCACCGGGAAGATGAAAAAGTAGGCCAGCCAGAAGGGGAACGACCAGAAGGTGTAGACGGCGAGGGTCACGGTGCGGTCGCCGGCTCTCAGGTCGGTGAGTGCCGAGGTGAAGGAGAAGCCGTTGAGCAACATCACCAACGCCAGTACCACCCAGGCCACTGGCGACAGGAAAAACGAACGCAATTCTTTGATGAACAGCACCGGGCCGGTGCCGCGCTTGAAGAATTGCCAGAGCGTGAGGGCGAGGGTCGCCGCGAATAGGACGATGATGAGGGTGCCGGACATTTTTAATTGTCGGAGGTTTTTTGGAGCGGTTTAGCTGCTGTGTTCGGATTGGGTGATTTCGACGAAGACGTCTTCGAGGGTGGCTTTGTGGGCGTGTAGTTCGCGCAGGGGCCAGGCGTTGTCGGCGGCGATGAGGGCGATCGATTCGCGTACGTCGCGACCGCTTTCGGCGCGCACCGTGAGGCGCGTCCAACCGTTCTCATCTATACTTTCCTTCACCACTTTTTTCACGCCGGGTAGCGTTTTGATCTTGTCGATGGCTAGCGGTGCCTCGGCTTGTAGTTCGAGGGAGATGGTGCGGGCGGTGCGCATGCGCCCGACGAGGTTGGCGGGGGTGTCGCAGGCGCGAACCTTTCCGCGGTCGAGGATGATGACGCGGTCGCAGGTCATCTCGACTTCGCTGAGGATGTGGGTGGAGACGAGGATGGTGTGGGTCAGGCCGAGCTGCTTGATGAGTTCGCGCACGCGGCGGATCTGGTTGGGGTCGAGGCCGTTGGTGGGCTCGTCGAGGATCAGCAGTTCGGGTTTGTGTAAGAGGGCGTCGGCCAGCCCGACGCGTTGGCGGTAACCTTTTGATAGCGAGCCGATCATCTTGCTGCGCATTTCGGTGAGGCCGCACAGATCCATGGCCTCGCCGACGTTCTTGCGGACGTCGCGCCCGCGTAAGCCCTTCAGCTGTGCCCGGAAGCGGAGGTATTCTTTGACTCGCATGTCCTCGTAGAGCGGGACGTTCTCGGGCATGTAGCCGATGCGGCGTCGGGCTTCCATGGAATCGCGGAAGACGTCGAAGCCGGCGATCGAGGCGGTGCCCGACGAGGCGGGCAGGTAGCCGGTGAGGATGCGGATGGTGGTGGTCTTTCCCGCGCCGTTCGGCCCGAGGAAGCCGACCACCTCGCCTTGGCCAACCTCGAAGGAAATCTGATCCACCGCCGTGCGTCCGACATAGCGTTTGGTGAGGTTCGAGACTTGGATCATGGGTTGGATTTTTCCTGTGCGCCCCGCGTTAGAAAATCGCAGGTCGAAAAAGGGCGTGTATTTTAACAGATTGCGCCGCCAGCGCCTAAATTTTTTTAAATATAAACTCGCCTTGTTGGGAACGATTCCGCTTGCGTTCTGATCAATATCCGCGAGCCCTACCGGACACGATGAACAGCAGCGTCGCCGGGCGATTGAACGCCGATCTCCTCGACGAAAATTACGCGCGTTGGTGTGAGGATCCGGGCTCCGTGGATTCGCAGTGGGCGGCGTTTTTCGATGGGTTTGCGCTGGGGATGGCTCAACTGGATGCCGGGAATTCAACGACGGCTCCGGTGGCTGTTCCCGTTCCGGCCGCCGCGCCCGAGGTGCTGCGGGTCACGCAGACGGACGCTGGATTTCGCGCGCGGGTGGTGAGCATGCTCTATAATTACCGCGCGCTGGGCCATACGGAGGCTTGGACTGATCCGCTCGGTCTGGGGCCGCCGGTGAATCTGCGGCTCAGCCGCGAGCAGTTCGGTTTTTCTGGCGCTGACCTCGGCGAGCAGGTGGCGAGCCAGTTTTTCGCCGGTGGAGAGCCGATGCTGCTCTCGCAGATGCTCGGGCGCCTGCAGCAGATCTACTGCGGCAAGATTGGTTTTGAGTACATGCACATCAATGATCGCGAGGTGCGCCACTGGATCCGCGACCGGATCGAGGCGCGGCCGGATCCGTGGGATATCGATCTGGCGACCAAGAAGCGCGTGCTCGGCTGGCTGGTCGAGGCGGAGGACTTCGAGCGCTACCTGCATCAGAAATACGTCGCGCAGAAACGCTTTGGCCTAGAGGGCGGGGAATCGACCATGGTGGCGCTCAACACCTTATTGTATAAGGCGGCGGGCCAGGGGGTGGACGAGATCGTGATGGGCATGGCGCACCGTGGGCGGCTCAATGTGTTGGCCAATTTCCTGCACAAACCGCTGTCGGTGCTCTTTCACGAGTTCTCGGAAAACTACGTGCCCGATCTGGCCGGCGGCGACGGTGACGTGAAATACCACCTCGGCTACGAGACGGCGCGCGAGGTTGGTGATCGATTAATCACGATTTTTCTGGCTCCGAACCCGAGTCATCTGGAGGCGGTGAATCCAGTGGTCGAGGGCATGGCGCGCGCCCGCCAGCGGCTGATCGGCGACACTGCCGAGCGTAAACGAGTACTGCCGCTACTGTTGCACGGCGATGCCGCTTTCGCCGGGCAGGGGCCGGTGGCGGAGGTATTGAACTTCTCCCAACTGCCCGGTTACCGCACCGGCGGCACGGTACACCTCATCATTAATAACCAAATCGGATTCACCACCATGCCCTCCGACGCTCGCTCGTCGGCCTACTGCACCGATGTGGCGAAGATGATCGAGGCACCGGTGTTTCACGTCAACGGCGACAGCCCGCTGGAGGTGGCCTACGTGATGGAATTGGCGTTGGAGTTTCGTGAGCGCTTCGCTCGCGACGTGGTGGTCGATATCGTCTGCTACCGGCGGCACGGGCACAACGAGGCTGACGAGCCGGCTTTCACTCAGCCGGACATGTACCGTAAGATTGCTAACAAAACCTCGACTACCGAATTGTTCAAAGAGCGCTTGATCGAGGAGCGCGACATGGACGCGGCGGAAATCGCTGCCATCGGGCGCGCCTATCGCGGGCGCCTCGACACGGAGTTCGACGCCGTTCGGCGCAAGAGTGAGGAGGGCGGCCCGGGCGCATTTCTCGGGGCGGCTGCCGAGGTGCAGCCCGAGTATTCCTACGACCCGGTGCCCACCGGAATCGCTCCGGAACGGCTGCGCCAGCTGGGCGAGCAGCTGGTACACGTGCCTGAAGGCTTTGCGGTTAATCCCAAAATTAAGCGGCTGTTCCTCGCCCGCCGTGCGCGGGCGACCGCAGAGGGCGAGCCCTACGATTGGTCTTACGCCGAGGCGTTGGCCTTTGCCTCACTGCTCGCCGATGGCCATCCGGTGCGCCTCTCCGGCCAGGATGTCCGTCGCGGCACCTTCAGTCAGCGGCACGCGGTGCTCTACGATGCAGAGACCCATGGGCGCTATGTGCCGCTCGATAACCTCGTTCCGGGACAGGCCAAATTTTGTGCATACAACAGTTTGTTATCGGAAACCGGAGTGCTCGGCTTCGACTACGGATACACACTGATGGTGCCCGGTATGCTCATTTGTTGGGAAGCGCAGTTCGGCGATTTTGCCAATGGAGCGCAGGTGATCATCGATCAATTCATCAGCTCTGCGGAGTCGAAGTGGGGGCGTCCGTCGAACTTGGTCATGCTGTTGCCGCATGGCTACGAGGGGCAAGGGCCGGAACACTCCAGCGCCCGCCTAGAGCGTTTTCTGCAAATGTGCGCCGGTGGCAACATGCAGGTTTGTAATCTTACCGAGCCGGCGCAGTATTTTCACGTCTTGCGCCGCCAGATCCTGCGCCCGCTGCGCAAGCCGCTGGTGCTGATGTCGCCGAAGAGCTTGCTGCGTCATCCGCAGTGCGTCTCTCGGGAGGAAGGGTTCACCGGCGATACCGGCTTCCGCGAAATGCTCGACGACGTCGAGTTGGTCGATCGCCCGGAGCGTGTCACTCGGCTGGTTTTTTGTTCTGGTAAGGTTTACTTCGATTTGTTAAAATACCGCAATGAGAACAAATTGCGCAATGCTGCCATCATCCGCGTCGAGCAGATCTACCCGTTCCATTGGGATTTGCTGAAAGAGATCGTCGCCCGTTACCCGCGGGCGCATAAGAAATGGGTGTGGTGCCAAGAGGAGCCGCTCAACATGGGCGCGTGGAGCTACATCGCCCCGCGCCTAGAAAAAGCCTCGCGCAGCGGCAGCCGCGTGCGCTACGCCGGGCGCGAACGCAGCGCCAGCACCGCCACCGGAACCAAGGCGATCCATCTGGCCGAACAGCGGCGTCTGGTGGAGCGAGCCTTTAGTGTATGATCCGATGCGATCCACAGATGAAAGCGTTTGGCAAAGCGGCTTTACTGCCAAAGGGTTGCCGGAGCCAGAGTGGCATGTTTTGAACATTTCATGAGTGTCGATATCAAGATCCCATCCGTCGGCGAGTCGATCGTCACGGGCTACATCGCCCAGTGGCATAAGGCGAGCGG
>QIKC01000243.1 GCA_003232855.1 Verrucomicrobiales bacterium | reverse complement strand
CTTTTTTGCGGATGATGCAGGGGACGGGCTGCCAGTCGCCGTCGCGTTGCACTAGTAATGGGTCGGCTTTGTTGTCGAGATCGCCGTTGGAAAAAACGCAGATGGCGCCGTCGGATTCGCTGGCGATGCCGTCGGCGAGTAGCTTTTCCACTAGCGGTGCGAGGCGTTCGTCGTAGAAGGATTCGCCGAGTGTAGTGTCGAAATGGATATCGAGGCGTCGGTAGATGGCGTCGCTGGCGGCGCTGGTTATCTCGATGAAGCGTTTCCATAGTTCGCGGTTCTCGGCGTCGCCGGATTGGAGTTTTACTGTTTCGGCGAGGCAGGCGCTGGCGACGTCGGGATCGGATTCGAACTCGGCTTTGACCTTCTGGTAGAGGCGCAGTAGCTCGCGGGTCGGGTCGGTTTCGACGGCGGCCGGGTCGAGGTGTTTTTTCCATCCGTAGATGATTTGGCCGATGGGGGTGCCCCAGTCGCCGAGGTGGTTATCGGCGATGATTTGGTGCCCGAGGAAGCGGCCGACGCGGGCTAGGGAGTCGCCGATGACGGTGCTGCGGATGTGGCCGATGTGCATCGGCTTGGCGACGTTGGGCGATGAGAAATCGATGAGGATTTTGCGCGTTGGGCTCGCGGTGGGGACGCCGAGGCGGGGGTCGTCGAGCAGTGTCGCGAGTTGCGTGGCGAGGTGGTCGGTTTTGATCTTGAAGTTGATGAAGCCGGGGCCGGCGATTTCGGCGGGTTCGCAGAGGTCGGCGATTTCGAGATGCTCGAGGATGGTGGCGGCGAGCTGGCGCGGATTTGTCCCCAATCCTTTGGCGAGGATCATGGCGGCATTGCTTTGATAGTCGCCAAAACGGGTGTTGGCGGCGGCGGTGATTTGGGCGGAAAAATCGGCTGGCAGCGAGTCGCCACAGCTGGCGGAGAGGGCGCTGGTGAGTCGGCGCGAGAGGAGGTCGGGGAAGGGGAGCACGTGGGGAAAATGCGGCGTATTAGGCTTTCGCTGAGTGGGCGGTGAAGACATTCAAGATGTCTTCGCTGGTCTCTGCGGTGGCGAGCTGCGAGCGGATGTCGCAGCGGGTGAAGAGTTTGGCGATGGCGGCGAGGGTGCGCAGGTGGAGGTGGTATTCTTTCTGCGGGACGATGAAGAGGACGATGAAGTGTACGGGGTTGTTGTCGATGGCTTCGAAGTTGACCCCTTCCTTCGAGTGGCCGAAGACGGCGACGACTTTGTCGATTTTATCGCAGAAGGCGTGTGGGATGGCGACTCCCGAGCCGATGCCGGTGCTGATTTTTTCCTCGCGCTCTTTGAGTGCTGCGAGGATGTCCGCTTTGATCGACCCGTCGAGAAATCCGCCCCTACAGAGGTGTTCGACAAGTTCGACAATTACCTCCCAATGGTCGGTAGATTGAACAGAGGGAACGATTTGTTCCCGGGTTAGAAGACTCGCCAAATACATCCCGTAGTCGCAGAGGAATTGCGAGGGTTAGGATGCGACGCTAGCCGGGAACGGGGTGATGACAAGCGCAATCAGTCGGCAGCTGACAACGGGTTCGCCGCACCGTCGTTGGAGGGTTTGGTGCGATGCGGTGACGGCCTTTTGGGGGCTATCGGACGAGGCCGAATTCGACCCGGCGGTTGCGGCTTGAACGGGGGGCAGAGGGGTCGGCTAACATTTCCTCGCCGAAGCTCACGGTTTGGATCTTCGAGCTGTTCAGGCCGCTGCGAGTCAGGGCGTCGCGGACGGCGAGAGCGCGGCGGTCGCCGAGGCTGCGGTTATATTCTTCGGTGCCGACATCGTCGGTGAACCCCGCGACGATCAGTTCGGAGCTGTTGCGCTTGGCGTAGGTGGCCATTTGGCGGATCTTGCCGAGTTCTGCCGAGCTGACTTGGACGCTGTCGAAAGCGAAGTAAACTGGAGCGAACTGCCCTTTGCTGGCGTTGTAATAGGAAGCGTTGTTGCCGTTGCGGTTTGGTAGCGGGACGTTGGAACCGCTGCCATACTGCGCGTAGTCGCCAGCGGCACCAGAACCGTTGCCGTATTCTGCCGATCCGGCGAAATCCGCGTTCTTCTTTTTACAGGAGACCCCGGTGATGGAGATGGCTAAGGCGGTGAGGGCGGCGAATGCGTTAGATTGAGTCATAATTGCAGCAAGTTTGAATCCTCTAATAGTTCTGGAAATGCTAATAGTCAATAGATATTAGGTAAATCGTAACCCGTTTGAGTCGGTTGTGAGCGTCGTCGTCGAGGGGAGGAATTTTGTTCGCGAGTTGCTGGGGAGAGATTAGGTATTTGCTATGAGCAGGCGAGGGATGCAAATTTGGCGAATGGCGTCGGCATTTGTGCTGGCGTGCTGTATGGGCTGTGACAAGGCGGGGCCGCTGGTGACGGTGGAGCCGGTGGGGAAGGTCGCGGACGGGTTGGCGGATGACGCTCGGGAGTCGATGGTGGTGGCGGCGCGGGGTTTCGCCGCAGACATGCGTGCGGGGCGGGCGGGGCTGGTCGCCGGGCGTTTTGATCTCGCGGCTTTCGTGCGTGAGGTTTTGCAAGGGCTGCCGGTGAGCCGCCGGGTGTGGGAGGAATTCGAGGCGGCGGTGCGGATGGGGCTGGAGGATCTGCCGGGCGGCTTGCTCGCCGATTCCATCGGTCAGGATTTTCGCTTTTTGCGTTTGGTCGAGGTCGACGGGACGACGCAGATGCTGTTTCGGGTGTGGGACGAGGCAGCGGGGGTGAACTATCTGCGCGGGGTGGCCGATAGTGCGGGCGGCGAGGACTGGAAGCTGGTCGATATGTTTAGCTATTCGTCTGGGGAAACCTTGAGCGAATCGATGCGCCGCACCTATTTGCCGTTGCTGGTGGGCGAGTCGGGTGGCGAGTTGGACGAGGCGGAGCGACGGCTTTTGCGGGCGGGTTATGAGGAATTTCAGCGGGCGGTGGCGGCATTTCACGAGGGCGATTTCGCGGCGGCGCGGCGGGAGTTCGCGACGGTTCCCGAGGCCTTGCGCGAGCAGCGATTTGGCCGCGTTTTGGAGATCGAGATCCTGTCGCGGGCCGATGTTGAGCCGCAGGAGTACGCGGCGGTGTTGGAGGCCTTCGGCAAGGCGTTTCCCGGTGACCCGTCGCTGCCGTTGATGATGCTCGAACACCATTCGTTGCGCGGCGAACACGAGCAGGTGCTGGCGCGGATCGACGAGATCGACGTCTTGCTCGGCGGCGACGAATTCTTGCATTTCCTGCGCGCCGGGGCGCTTTCAGGGTTGGGGCGCGAGGCGGAGGCGGTGGTGGGTCTGCAACGGGCGATCGCGGCGGAGCCGGAGATCGAGGAGCTGCGCTGGGCGCTGGTGCTCGCCGCCCTGCCGGCCGGCGAACACGCGTTGGTCGCGGAGACATTGCGCGCTTTGAAGAGCGATTTCGAATACGATTTCAGCGCGGAGCAGCTCCAGGCGGCGGAAGCCTACGAGGATTTCGTGGAATCGCCCGAGGGCCAGGAGGTGTTGAGCGAATTACGTGGCGATGGTTGAGGGAGATTGCAATTTCGGCGGGCGACGGCGAGGTTGCGTGCGGTAGGAAATGTAAAAAAGATGAATTATTGGCGCCAGATCCCGTCCAACAAGGCGAGCGAGACTCCCGATGGCGGTGGGGCGAGCGGCGATGAAGTGCCCGCTAGCCAGCGCGATCGGGAATTGGTCGGACGTTGCCAGCGTGGTGATATGACGGCCTTCGACGAACTCGTGACCCTCTACCGAGGAAAAGTTTACGCGATGATACTGAACATGATACACAACGACGCCGACGCCTGGGATCTGGCGCAGGACGTGTTCGTGAAGGCGTGGAAGGCGCTGCCGAAGTTCGAGGCGCGCTCGGCGTTTTACACCTGGCTCTACCGGATCACTCACAACGTCACCTACGACTGGATACGCAAGCGCAAGACGATGGTGGCGGGCGAATTCGACGACGCGGTGATGCAGGAGGCGGAACCCGGTGCTCCGACCGCTCCACGCAATGCCGAACAACCGGACAGGGCGATGCAGCGGGGCGAGCTGCGGGGTAAGATTGCCAAAGCCATCGAAGAGCTGTCGCCCGACCACCGTGAGGTTATTTTGCGAAAAGAGGTGGATGGTCTAAGTTACCAAGAGATCGCGGACAGTGTCGGCTGCTCGATCGGCACCGTCATGTCACGACTGTTTTACGCGCGCAAAAAATTACAATCCGCATTAGAAGGAGAAAGACGATGAAACGAGAAGAAGAGCTAATTACGCGCTGGATCGACGGCGAACTCGACGCTGCCGAGCAGGTCGAATTTGATAAACTCGCCGCTGCAGACCCGGATTTTCCCGAGCGTGCGAAAGCGGCATCCGCCGCGCTCGGGGGCGCACTGCGGTCGGCGATGGAGGCCGATGTCGAGCCGCCCTATCCCGATTTTTTCAATAGCCAGATTCAGAAACGTATTCGCGAAGAGGTGTCGGTCGGCGGCGGCGCGCGGGTGTCGGTTTGGTCGTGGCTGAGTTCGCCATTCACCATCGGAGCGGCGGTCGCCGCCTGCGCGGTGATCGCCATGCTGTTAGTTAGCCGTGGTGGTGAGGGCACGTTTTCGAGCGGTTCGCAGGTGGTCAGCACCTATGCGCCGGATCCGATGGTGGAGGTGTTGCGCGCCGAGTTCGACGCCGGTGCTGGAGCCACGGTCATCCTTTTGACCGGCCTCGAGAGGATCCCTGACGAGATCGAAATCGGCGGCAGGGATATCGCGACTTTCGAACCCGCCGGGCCGCGCGGCTTTGGGCGCTTCTACACGAAGGATGCGCAACTCGCCTACATCTTGGAAACCGACGCCGACGGCGCGCCGCATTTTTACACTCGTTCGAAAGGTTAATCATCATGCGAGGGAAACACCATTTCTGGCTCGGCATCTGCGCCCTCAGCGTCACTCTGATGGGGGTCGCCGCTGGGCAGGAGGGAAAGGTGGGCGGGAAGGCGACCGTCGATGCGACGTTTTGGGGCGCTTTGATATACGCCTCAACGGGCAGCGTCGAAACCCCCGTAGCGGCGGGGCTCGCGGATAAACTCGGCAAGGCCTTCGATGACTACGAGAGCTTCGAGCTGCTCGGGCAGCATACCCAAGGGGTGGTGTTCCGCGATTACGTGAATTGGATCGTGCCCTCCGATACGATCAACCTCGAACTCGAATCGAAAGGTCCGGCGGAGGGCGGCGGCATGAAAGTACTGCTCAAACTTTGGCAAAAAAAGAAAGTGCTGGTGAAGACCGATGCCACATTGAAACCCGGCAGCCCACTGTTCATCTCCGGACCGAAATGGCGCGAGGGGAGATTGATTTTCGTGTTGGAGCTGCGCGAGTAGACGTCAACAACACGGGACATTCCCCATAAGCGGCGTCAACCTAATGGTCGGACAAGCCTAAAGTGTCGGATTCAAATCAAACCGCCGATTACGCGGATTAACACCGATTTATTGGAGACTTCCGCCGCCTTTTTTCAAATTCGCGTTCATCTGCGTAATCTGCGGTTTCCTCCTCCGCAACCCGACAGCTTAGATTTGGTGAAGTACTAGGGGGATGGTAGGAGGGATGGTCTCCGGGGCTTCCGAGAATTTCGTTAAACGCCTCGCGGAATACCGAGGCGGTCGAGCCGGTCGTCGAGGAGGTTGGAGTAGATCGTCTTTTTTTCGGTGGAGAGGAAGCAGCGCGAGAGGAGGGTTCGCCATCGGGGCACGGCCGCTTCGAGCCGAGCCAATAGGTCGTCCACGATCATGTCCGTAAGTCCAAGCCGCTCTTTGCAGAAATAGTCGATCCAGAGATTTCGTGTCAGGTTCTTCATTTTCCCTTTGAGCGGGAGGGCGGTTTCTTCGATCGCCTCTTCGAGGACCAAGCTTGTGTTGAGCAAGTCGTACGCCGGGGAGAGCGAGACCGTGTCGTCCGCCACCTGGAGGGTAAAGTTTTTTAGATGCATGTCCTCGTTTCCGGTCAGGAAACAAAACAGTAGCCGCTGCGCCAACTTCGGCTTCTCCAGGGCGGGGAAAGTGCAGTGTCGTTCCACGAGGGAGGCCACTTTCTCCAGGGAACTCTGATATTTCGTCTCACGGGTTGCCGCCATGAGTTGGGCAAAGTCCTCGACGTGCCGCTTCCCGGATCTCCCCACCCGGTCGAAGCGGCGGATCACATAGACCCAGCTGCCGTCGATCGCGGGAACGAGTCCATGCACCGGCACTTCGATTCCGGCGGCGGCCGCCATCGTCATGGTCACGGCCTCGTTGGCCGGAACCTCCTCGAAGGGGGGAGGATTTGGTTTGAGAAGGTATTTCCCGTTCCGATCCACGATCTCGAAGCGGCCCTGTTTGACTTTGATTACGGCAGAGAATTTCGGCTGCACACCCTGAACGGACATCTTGTCGGCTCGCAAGCGAGCCTGGCGGAGCTGTTCTCGATGGGAAAGACCGAGAGGTTCCAGCTGGCCTAGTTTCGGGTGCAACATGCGCAGTCCTTCCGGCGAGTACAGCGTCCCCTCGGGAACCGGATTCAGGGTTATGGGACAGAAGGGCATCGATGAAGGGGATGTTCCGGCTAGTCAGTTTCGGTTAGGGCTTCGGTGACCGTCAGCGATCCCACTAGGTCAGCGCCCACCGTTACGAGCTGCCGAAACGTATCTTTGCGGTCGATTTTGTGCTTGCGCAGCAGGGCTTCCAATTGTGGTCCTTCTGGCAGCAGCCCTTCGAAAATTGCCGGGAATTCGGAGTATATACAGGCCTCTTTCCGCAGCGGAATGGTCAGGGAAACCGGCGCGCCAGTATAGTCTTCGAGATAGGTGAAGGACCACCCGCCATCGACCGTTTCCTCAAGATGACCGGCCAGTTTGCCGTGTTGGTTTACTGCGGCGCGGCGCGGGTTAAAACCCGGAGCTTTGGTTGATTCGCTCACGGGGTTTTGTGCTCTTGCTGTTCCTTTCTCCATTTCGCAACCAGCGGGCCTTCGGGTTCGAGACGCACATTGAGCACACGGAGCACTGCTTCGAGCCTCTTCCATGTCGTCCGGTCATGGCCAGCTTCGAGATCCTGCACGACATAGCGACTGACACCGGCATGGCGTGCCA
>QIKC01000312.1 GCA_003232855.1 Verrucomicrobiales bacterium | reverse complement strand
CTGGCTGATTTTGACGGTCAGGTGCGGCATTGTTTTGCCGATCCTGTCGCGTTCGGGAAGGTGTGGGGCTCGGTGAACTCGCACCCTGAGCATTTGGCGGAAGGGGAGTGGGATCTGGTTTCCCCCGTGGAGCGTTCGCTGTCCGTCTACTCGGCTCCGGTGAATAACAGTGGAGGGAAACAGATCGCTCGGTTGTGGACGTTCCAAGATGTTACCGAGCAGCGGGTGTTGCAGAAGAGTCTCGAACAATCGCAGAAGATGGAGGCGGTGGGTCGTCTCGTGGGTGGGGTGGCGCACGATTTCAACAATCTCCTCACCGGGATCATCGGCAACCTGAGCCTCGTGGAGTTCGGGGGGCGGGGAGGTCTAGGGCCTGAGGGACAGGAGTATATCGTTTCGGCGAGGCGTGCAGGGGAGCGGGCTGCGGAGTTGGTGCGGAAGTTGTTGGGTTTCTCCCGGCAGTCTCATCTGGAGCTCGAATGCTGTGATGCGAACGGGGTCATTGCCGATGTCGAGGGGCTGTTGGTGAGTACCTTCGATCCGCGGATTGTGATCGAAACCGAGTGTGAAGAGGGGCTTTGGATGGTCGAGGCAGACCCCACTCAGGTGGAGCAGGTGGTGATGAACATGTGCGTCAACGCTAAGGACGCGATGGTGGAGAGTTGTGGCAAAATTTCGATACGTTCGAGTAATCGCAAGATCGACAATGGCCGGGGTGCGGGCACCGAAGCGGGGGATTACGTCGTGATCACTGTCGAGGACGATGGTTCGGGGATGTCGGAGGATGTGGAGAGTAAGATTTTTGAGCCATTTTTTACGACTAAGGAACAGGGCAAGGGGACGGGTCTGGGGCTGGCGACATCGTACGGGATCGTGCAGCAACACGGCGGGTGGATCGATTGTGATTCCAAACTCGGGCGGGGCACCGCTTTCCACATTTTCTTGCCGCGCAAGGATTCTCCAGAGGAGAAGGTGATCGAAGCTCGCCCAGCTCAGGCGGAGGTCAGGGGTGGGGACGAAACGATTTTGCTGGTCGATGATGAGGAGGTGGTGCGTTGTGTCGCCGAGAGGGTGCTGAAGCACTATGGATACAAGATATTGACAGCTGGTGATGGCATGGAAGCGTTAGAGGTGTTCGCGCGACACGAGGGTGAGATCGGATTGGTAATGCTCGATCTGACCATGCCCAAGCTGTCGGGAGGGGATACGTTGGTCGCCCTGCGGGAGCGCTACGGCGACATCCCGGTGGTGGTTTGCAGTGGTTATCTTGTTGATCTCGAGGGGTTCGAAGAGGAGACCGGCTACCGCCCGGACGATGCGATTCAGAAGCCGTATAACCCAAAGGATCTCGCGCGTCGGGTGCGGGAGCTTCTCGACGAGGCGCGTCAGCCGTTGTTGGCCTGAGGGAATTCGACGAACTGGCTTTACCTTTGTCCTGACATGTGGGTAGGTTGTCGGCATGAAGACTTCGTCTTTGGTGTCGGTGGCAGTCGCTCTATTTTTCGGTGTGGCCTTCGGTTATGTCATCGGCAGGCAAGGAGGGGGCGGGCGATCAGCACCGGATTCGACATCGGGAGAGGGTGTTGGCGGAGGTTCGGGGGCGAGCGCGCTGGGTGGTGGGGGAGAGCGGGGAAGTGGGACAACGGCGGCCGTTGGTGACGCCGATGTTTTATCGGAAGATGGGGAGGGGACTCTGGCACAGCGGGCATTGCAGTTGTTGGAAGAGGGAAATGTCGAAGCGGCTTTGAAGGCGGTGTTTGGCGCGCCCGGGCAGATGGAGCGGATGGAGGCGTTGCTGAAGTTGGTGCGGCGGCTGGATGCCTCGGGGATCGAAGTGGCGCTGGGCGAGGTTCGCGGGATGCCCCGTGGGATGGATATGTTCATGAGCGCGAGTTTGTTGATGGCGCGGTATGCGGAGATCAGTCCGCAGAAGGCGTTGGACTTCGTGGCCGGATCTAGCGGCTTCGAGCGGATGATGGGGACGTCTTCCGTCCTCCGCACTTGGGCGGCGAAGGATCCCAAGGCGGCTGGCGAGTATCTGGTGGGAACCGTTTTGGAGGAGGGGGGAAACGATTGGCAGATGCGGCGGACGACGGCCAGTGTCGCTTCGGAATGGGCGCGGCAAGATCCCGCCGCGGCGCTGGAGTGGGCGAAGGGCCTGCCCGACGATGTGCGTGGGGAGGCGCTGGAGACAGTGATTGAGCGCTTGGCCACGGATGACCCGAGCAATGCGGCGACGGTGGCGATGGGCTTGCCGGAGGGGGATCGGCGCGATGTGTTGAAATCGGTCGCCGATCAGTGGGCGCGCACCGATCCTGCGGCGGCGGTGGCGTGGGCGACGAGCTTGGAGGGGGGCGAGCGTAGCGCGGCGCTCGGGGAGGCCATGCAGGGGTGGGCTTTTAGTGATCCGGATGGGGCGACCTCCTATTTGGAGGAGATCACCGACGCCGCCGAGAGGGATGGGCTGCTGCCGGATGTCGCGGGGCATTGGGCGAGGCGGGATGGCGAATCGGCGGCTGCCGCAGCGGATTGGTTGGCTGGGCAGGACGAGGGGGAGGGCAAGACCCGCGCCACCGGGGGCGTGATCAACGCGTGGATGGACAGCGATCCGGGCGCCGCTTCGGCCTGGCTCGGGGAGCAACCCGCCGGTGTCGCTAAGGATCGCGGGATCGTGACGATGTTGAACGAGCGAGCACTGCGCGATGTGCCCGAGACCGCAGTGGCCTGGGCTGATGCGATTTCGGAGCCGGAGATGCGGAGTGAGCAGGTGTACAAGGAAACCCAGCGTTGGTTGAGCGATGATCGCGAGGCGGCGCTCGATTATCTCGGTTCCAGCGATACTTTGAGCGATGCGCAGAAGAGCGAGCTGATCGAGATGAGCCCGGAGCAGTTGCAGCGAGCGAATGATTCGAGACGGCGTCGGCGGTTCTAGTTTTATCCTTATACAAAGGCTGAGGAGCTTGCAAAGCTCCGCCACGTCTGTCAAAAAAACATCGTAAGCAGGGAAGTCGGTCGGTTGTGCTCGTCGGCGTAGTGAACTCTGCGCTTGAACCGTGGCGGGGTGATGATATTGAAGCCGGGTTATGGGCAAAACAAAGAAGCCGACTACCTCGGAATGGGCCGCAGTGAAGGGCTCCGTAGTTCACGGGCGGGGAATGTTCGCCACCTGTGATATTCCCGAGGGAACCGAGGTCATCGAGTACCTCGGCGAACGGATCGATAAGGTGGAGTCCGATCGCCGTGGCAACGCTCTGTTCGACGAGGCACAGGAGTCTGGTGGCGCGCAGGTCTACCTGTTTACTCTCGATGACGAGTGGGATTTGGATGGCGATGTGGAGTGGAACACGGCGCGCCTAGTCAACCATTCCTGTGCGCCGAATTGCGAAGCGCAGATCGACGATGATCTGCGAGTTTGGCTGGTCGCTCTGGATCAGATCGAGAAAGGTGAGGAGCTGACTTTTAACTACGGGTTTGATACCGAGGACTATGAAAGCCATCCCTGTCTCTGCGGCAGCAAGCGTTGTGTGGGGTACATCGTCGGAGAGGACTACTGGCCGGAGCTCAAGCGTAAGCTGAAGAAAAAGGCGGCCAAAAAGGAAAAGAAGGCGGCCAAGGAGCGGGCGAAAAAATCGGCGAAGGGGTAGGGGGGCGCGCGCTGATAGAACGTGTGCGTCGTTTGCCAGTTTGCCCTATGTTCTCGAACGATGAATCGTTTGGGCTGCCTCCTGATGTCGCGCTTTGCGGTGCTCGTTTGTGTGCTTGGGATGCTGGGCTGCTCGGCGCCCTCGGAGCATGAGAAACTGTTGCGCGAGGTGGCACAGAGCGCGTCGGGCCATCAGGGAGCGGCGGTGGTGTGGCGCGGGCGGCCGGGGGTCGATTTGGCCGATTACGACCGCTTGATCCCGGCTTCTGATGTGCGGCGGCGGGGTTTTGCCCGATGGGTAGGGCGTTCGGGCGAGGGCGCGCCGGCGGTGCTCTATCGCGGTGCTTCTGAGGGGCAAGCCTTCGTGTCGCGCCTGGGAACCGCGATGCCGGTCACGGCGGTGCGTGTCGGGGATGGTCGCGGCGGGCACCGGCTTGAACTTTTCGATACGCTGGATGAGAACGTGGTGCGGATCGGCGGGCGACGGGTCGTCCTGGGGGTCGATTATACTGCGCCGCTCGCTTATTTGAGGAGTCAGAACCGGCAGCCTTTTCTCGGCTTGCGCGGGTTGCTGAGTGGTGAACATTTTTTCGAAGAGACAGGGCTCTATCGGATGCAGGCAGTCGATACGGACAAGGTTCCTGTGGTGTTCGTTCACGGCCTCAAATCGAGCCCTGGGGTGTGGCGACAACTGGTCAACGAGGCGCGCGCCGACTCGGCGTTGCGGGGGGGATACCAGTTCTGGTTCTTCTCCTATCCGAGTGGCATGCCCATCGCGTATTCGGCAATGCGGCTGCGCGAGTCCCTGCAGCAGATGCAGGCTACGTATAATCCGCGTGGCGAAAATCCGGCCATGAAGCGCTGTCTGATCGTCGGCCACAGCATGGGCGCTCTGATCGCAGAGATGCAACTGAAGGACAGTGGCGAGGCGTTTCTGCCTGCGGGCATGCCTTCGCTGGCGGGATTGGAGCTGTCCGCCGAGCACGAAGTGCTGGTTCGCAAGACGGTGTTTTTCGAGCGGCAGCACTACATTTCCCGGGCGGTGTTCATCGCCGCCCCGCATCACGGGAGTGATGCGGCAGGGGGGCGGGGAGGGCGACTGCTCTCCTCGCTAGTGCGTTTGCCAAAGACGGTGACCGATGGACTGATGTCGCTGGTGGTGTCGCCACCGCAGGACAGGGAGCGGCCGGGGACGCTGGCCAACAGCATCGATAACATGCGCACCGGGTCGCCCTTCATTCTCGCCTTGCGCAGCGTTCCGATCCCTGCGGATTTGCCGTTTCACTCGGTGATCGCCGATCATTTCAAGCATGACCCGGAGGAGCTATCGAACGATGGATTCGTCAAGTATGAGAGCGCGCATTTGCCGGGGGTTCGATCGGAGGCTTTCGTTCGCTCAAGTCACGGAGCTTATGACGACGAGGAGACGATTACTGAAGTGCTGCGCGTTATGCGTTTGCACTTGTTAGAGAAATAGGTGCGGGGGATCTGCCGCTGGAAGCGTCAACTACGATGGTACTGGCCGGTGGCGGCGGTGTGCTCGTCGAGCAGTTGCCGGTAGTGGCCGAGGGTGTGGCGCCACATCATGCGCAGCACGTTCAGTCCGTAGGGGATCGGCCGCAGGCTGGATGTCGATTCGTCGTAGCGGGTGGGGATTGGTAGCTCGACGATGGGCACGTCGCACATGTGTGCCATGATCATCATCTCGGCGTCGAAGTTGTAATTGTCTTGCAGGTTTTGGTAGGGAACTATCTCCAGCAGCCGTCGGGAGAAGATCATGTAGCCGCTATGGAATTCGGCGACGTTGGTGCCGAAGACGAGGTTTTCCATGGAGGTGAGGATTTTGTTGGGCAGGTAGCGGGAGAAGTAGGGCATGCCGCCGGCGCGGGCGCCGCCGTCTTTCATGCGCGAGCCCTGGACGATTTCGGTCTCGCCTCTTTCGATCGGGGCGCAGAGATCCATCGCCATATCCGGGGCGTACTGCCCGTCGCCGTGGACGACGGGGAAGATGTCGAAGCCGAGTTCGTAACCCTTTGCCAGACCCGATTTGAGGGCGCCGCCGTAGCCGCGGTTTTGCTGGTGGTGGATGACCTCGACGTGGCGGTGGCGCATGGCCAGGTCGTCGGCGACTTCGCCGGTGCGGTCGGGGCTGCAATCGTTGATGATGATGGCGATTCCCCCCTCTTCGACGAGTCGGTCAGGGAGGGCGTCGATGACCTCGGGGAGGGTTTCGGCGGTTTTATAGGCTGGGATGACGACGGCTTTTCGCATGCGGGATTCCCGCATATAGCAGGGCTTGGGATCATTCGCAAACGTGGCTTCACATTTGGAAAACGCTTGTCAGCCTCCAGCGGGCCGATTAGTCTCCCGGTCTCGATGCCTCTGCGAATTCGCATTTTCCCGATTATCAACACGTCAGCCTAGCGGCCGGGGGTGTTTGGTATTGTATCGATAGTCCGTTCGACACCTCGCCCCCGGAGCGCCAGCGTTGCAATACGTTCTGTTCCCATTTTTTATGTCTACTCCGAAATCAGTCGCTATCTACGATACCACCCTGCGCGATGGCACGCAGGGGCTAGGCCTTTCTTTCAGCTCTCTGGACAAAATTCGTGTCGCGGAGAGGCTCGACGAATTCGGGGTGGATTATATTGAGGGCGGTTGGCCGGGTTCGAATCCGAAGGACGTCGATTTTTTCGCTGCGGCCCGGAAGCTGAATTTGAAACGGGCGAAGATCGCCGCCTTTGGCAGCACCCGTCGTGCGGACAAGGCGGTCGAGGATGACCCGCAGGTGCGCACTTTGCTCGATGCGGAGACTCCGGTGATCACCTTTTTTGGGAAGAGTTGGAAGCTGCACGTGACGGAAGTTTTGCGCACCACCGTCGAGGAGAACCGGGCGATGATCCGCGATACCTCACGCTATCTCAAACAGCAGGGGCGTGAGGTGATCTATGACGCGGAGCACTTTTTCGACGGTTATAAGGATGACCCCGAGCATGCGATGGCGACGCTTTTTGCCGCGCAAGAGGGTGGAGCGGAAATCGTCGTGCTGTGCGATACCAACGGCGGAACCATGCCGCATCAGGTGGAGGAAATGACTGCGGTGGTGATCGCGGCGCTGGAGATTCCGGTGGGGATTCACACGCATGATGATACCGGGGTCGGCGTCGCCAATGCGCTCAGCGCGGTGCGCGCCGGGGCGGTACATGTGCAGGGTACGATCAACGGCTACGGTGAGCGGACAGGCAACTGCAACCTAACGACGGCGGTGCCCAACCTGTCGATAAAGATGGGTGTCGAGGTGGGCGTGGACATTGCAAAATTGACCCAGATGTCGCATTTTGTCGATGATCTCGGGAACAACATCCACAATGCGCATGCTCCTTATGTCGGTCGGACGGCGTTTTCGCATAAGGGCGGTATGCACGTTAATGCGGTGCAGAAGTTGGCGCGTAGTTACGAGCATATCGAGCCGGAGACGGTGGGGAATTCGCAGGTGATTCTGATCTCCGAACTCTCCGGTCAGAGCAATGTGCTGATGAAGGCGC
>QIKC01000257.1 GCA_003232855.1 Verrucomicrobiales bacterium | reverse complement strand
TCCATGTGGCGGCAGAAAAATGTTAGCAGCAGGGTGCGGATGTGCGAGCCGTCGACGTCGGCATCGGTCATGATGATGACTTTGTGGTAGCGGGCCTTGCCGATATTGAAGGCGCCGTCTTGGTCGCCGTCGCCAATACCGGTGCCGATGGCGGTGATCATGGCCTGAATTTCCTTGTTCTGGAGGGCGCGGTGCAGGCGCGCTTTTTCGACGTTGATCAGCTTTCCGCGCAGCGGCAGGATGGCCTGCGTGCGGCGGTCGCGGCCCTGCTTCGCAGAGCCGCCAGCGGAGTCGCCCTCGACAATATACAGTTCGCACTTCTTGGGGTCACGCACCGAACAGTCGGCGAGTTTGCCGGGCAGGCCGCCGCCGGTGAGCGCTCCCTTGCGCACGGTTTCGCGCGCCTTGCGTGCGGCCTCGCGAGCGCGGGAGGCGGTGATGACTTTGTTGACGACGGCTTTGGCGATGGACGGATTTTCTTCGAAGAAAGCGGACAGGCCTTCGTAGGCGAAGGAGTTCACCAGGCCCTCGACCTCGCGGTTGACGAGTTTGTCCTTGGTCTGCGAGCTGAAGCTGGGGTTGGGGTGCTTGATGCTGAGCACGCAGACGAGTCCCTCGCGGCAATCGTCGCCGGCTAGGGCGGGGTCTTTGTCTTTTACCAAGTTGTTCGACTTGGCGTAGGTATTGATGGTGCGCGTCAAAGCGGTGCGCAGGCCGGTCTCGTGAGTGCCGCCATCGGCGTTGGGGATGGAGTTGGCGAAGGGCAGGATCTGCGTGTTGTAGCTGTCGTTGTAGTGGATGACGATCTCGATGAAAACGTCTTCCATTTTCCCCTCCAGCTCGACCTCGCGCTTGCCGCGCAGGATGATCGGGTCGCTGTGGATAAGGGATTTGTTCTCGCCCAACTGGCGGACGAACTGGACGATGCCCTCGGCATACATGAAGGTCTCGCTGCGCTCCTGGTCGGCGCGTTCGTCGGTGAGCACGATCTCTAGGCCGGCATTGAGGAAGGCGAGCTCGCGCAGGCGGTTGGCGATGCGCTCGAAGCTGAACTCGGTCGACGTCGTGAAGATCGTCGGGTCGGGCATGAAGGTGATCAAGGTGCCGGTCTGCGAGGCGTCTTCGAGCGAGCCGATAACGCTGAGCGGCTCTGCGGTGGCGCCCTTGTCGAAGCTGATGGCATAGACTTTGCCATCGCGGTACACCTCCGCTTTGAACCACTCGGAGAGGGCGTTGACGCACTTGGCGCCGACGCCGTGCAGACCGCCGGAATACTTATAAGCGCCCTGGCCGAATTTGCCGCCGGCGTGCAGATTGGTCAGCACCAGCTCGATCGCCGGGATGCCGAATTTCGGGTGCATATCGACCGGGATACCACGGCCGTCGTCGAGGATCGAACACGAGCCATCGGCGTGAATGGTGACATCGATCCTGCCGCAGTAACCGGCCAAATGCTCGTCGATCGAGTTGTCCAAAACCTCGAACACGCAGTGGTGCAGACCCTGCTCGGTCTTCGGGTCGCCGATATACATCCCCGGCCGTTTTCTGACCGCCTCTAGCCCCTCCAACTTGTCGATCTGAGCGGCGTCATACTGCTGCTCGTCGCCGACATGAATGGCGGCTTCTTCGTCCTCGGGAGTGGTATTTGTCGAATCTTGGTCGGCCATTTTTTGATCGATGAAAATTAATTGGCGGCGGTGCCAGAGACTTGTCTCTATACACTGCCGCCTAGATGCGCGACACTAAAGAGAGGAAGCGGCCGGAAGCAACTTATCAGCCGTCTTCTCGCGCTTTTTTTTCACCCGACACCAACACCGCATACGCCTCTCTATCAAGGACTTACCAAAGCCACGCCGGAACGGTGCGGCGGCGGCCACGAAACCGCTGAAAAACATCCCAAATGAACCCCTCTAAGAACTACGATTTCGTCATCATCGGCGGCGGCAGCGCCGGCTACGCCGCCGCCCGCACCGCCGTGGAACTAGGCCTGACAACGGCCGTCATCGACTCCGCCGAAACCCTCGGCGGCCTGTGCATCCTGCGCGGCTGCATGCCCAGCAAGACGCTCATCGAGTCGGCCAATCGCAACCTCAGCATCCGCCGCGCTCGCGAGTTCGGCCTGCGAGCGGAGGGGCTCGGCGCACAAGTCGGCGAGATCCGCGAGCGCAAGCGACGCCTGATCGGCGAGTTCGCCGAATACCGGCAGGGGCAACTCGAGGACGGGCGCTTCGACCTACACCGCGGCGGCGCCACTTTCCTCGACCCGCATACGATCGAAGTCTCGCCGCGCGATGGCAGCGCCGCCTACACGCTCTCCGCAGCCAGCAGCCTGATCGCCACCGGCTCGGTCATCGCCTCCCCTCCCCTTCCCGGGCTCGAAGCCACCGGCTACCTGACCAGCGACGATATCCTCGACGCCAGCGAACTCCCCGACTCCGTGGTAGTGCTAGGCGGCGGCGCGATCGCTTTGGAGATGGCTCACTACCTCGAAGGCATCGGCCGCAGCGTCACCGTCATCCAACGCAGCGATCAGGTGCTGCGCTCGAACGATCGCGATGTCGCCAAGGCGCTCGAAGACGCACTGCGCGAACGCGGCATCACACTCTACACCAACACCAAGGTTACCAAAGTTTTGCTAGACGGTGATCTCAAGCGCGTCGAATTCGAGCATGACGGCAAAGCGCACAACGCCAGTGGCGCCGAAATTTTAAACGCCCTCGGGCGCAACCCGAACACCGGCGGGCTGGGGCTCGACGCCGCCGGGGTCGAACTCGACGGGCGACGCATCGCCACCTCCGATCAGCAAGCGACCTCAGCCGCACACATCTTCGCAGCGGGCGATGTATGCGGCCCGCACGAGATCGTCCACATCGCCATCGAACAGGGCGAAGCCGCCGCCCACAACGCCGCCATCGTTCTCAACAAAGCGGAGCCCACCGCGCAGCCGAAAAAAATGGACTACCGGCTCAAGCTGTTCGGCGTGTTCACCGAACCCCAAGTGGCCTCGGTCGGCCTCAGCGAGCGCGAGGCACTCGCCGCCGGCATCGCCATCCGCGTCGCGACCTATCCCTTCGACGACCACGGCAAATCGATGACCCGCGGCGAAACCCACGGGTTCGTGAAACTGATCTGCGACCCCAGCGGCGAAATCATCGGCGGCGCCTGCGTCGGCCCCGAAGCGGTCGAACTCATCCACGAAATCGTCGTCGCCATGCACTTCCACGCCAAAGCCGCCGATCTGGCCAGCATCCCCCACTACCACCCCACCCTCAGCGAAATCTGGACTTACCCCGCCGAAGAACTGGCAGAAAATTCGAACGATGAATAATTTTATCGCTTTGCTGTAATTTCCATACCCGCCAATAGCCACAGCCTAACATTTCGATGGATTCACTTGTGGTTATCGCATTTATTGTTCTAATTTATGAGTATAATAAAGTTGTCGATTGACAGGCTGGTGAGGCCGTGATTATCTCCGCCCGTGTTAAAACAAATCATCGGCCAACAGTCTTCTGATAAGAGCGGAGACCGGAATTCCGGCAAATCTACCCGCCCATCACCCTCCTCCCATACCCCAGCCACTTCATCAACAACAGCAATGTCTATGAGTACCAGCAGAAACGTTCTTGCGAGCGACGTCGAGATCAAAGGATCTCTCAAATTTTCCCAGGATCTGATCATCGATGGAAAAATCGAAGGTGAAGTCATCTCTGACGGCAGCCTAACCATCGGAGAAAACGCTGATATCAAAGGCGAGATCCGCACGAAATCGGTCGCGATCTTCGGCAAGGTCAACGGCAACATCACCGTGCAGGACGCCTGCGAATTGAAGGCCAACGCCGAACTCATCGGCGACATCCAAGCCGGCACACTTTCGATCGAACCGGGCGCAACCTTCATGGGGCAGTCCTCGGTCGGCAAAGGCCTCAGCAACGCCAAGCCGAACCCCGCTCCCGCACAGAACAGCGGACAGAAAAAAGTCGGCGCCGCATAGCAGCCCGCCAGCGACAATCTGAAATTTCCAAAGCCGCCCCGACCACGGGGCGGCTTTTTTTGTGCCGTGCACCGCCCCCATAAACGGCGAGCCGAAAATCGAACCCGGTTCAGAGAGAGTCCGACCCTCAACGAGGCGGCGAATTTCAATGATGATGTGTTAGAGGCTCCGACTAGAGCGAAAGAACCTCGACGCCCTCTTTCTTTGCCTGAGCTCTAAGTTTCTTATCCCAAGTCGCCAGCAAAGCGCCCTCCTGAAGGGTCAAGACGAGGTAGAGGGCGTCGTAGAAGCTGAGTTTCGTTCTGGTGGCGACATCGAGGACGTGTTGCAGGTCGCGAGGGGTTGGGAACGGTCTTACTTCGAGAGCCATTTCCCGAAAATCTTTGAGATGCCGGGAGGCTTCGGATGGGGTGATGCGTTTCCGGCGAATCCCGGTGGTGAGCACGTTGGAAAACTCGATGCGCAGAAAGTCTGGGGCGATACAGTGGTATTCCGCAGAGGAAAACAAAGCTTCCGCAGATGCGGTGCCGCCCTCTTGGAAAAACAGCGGAACCAAGGCGGAAGTATCGACGACGATGGTTTTTGTCATCGAAGCCCTTCGCGCGCGATGTCTTTCCACGTCTCGCCCTCGTCAAGAACGCGCCCCCGCTCGGCGATTTGTGATCGCGTCTTGGCGATGCTGGCGAGAATGTCCTCGCCCTCGCGATCCGTCTCCCTGTAAGGCACGATTTTCGCAATGGGCTTACCATGCTTCGTGACGATGGTTTCCCTCCCACGCAGCGCCTTATCCAGAAGCTCAGAAAAACGGTTCTTGGCATCAAATGCGCCGATAGTGACGGTCTTCATGAGCGATTTATAGCCTGTTTTCTGGCCAGAATCAAGTATTACTTGGCAATGCAACCTCCCTTTCTTAGAAACGGCGGATCGGCAGCGCTCTGCCGCGCCAGCGGTGTCTCCGACTGCCTAGCCATGCTTCACGCTGATAGATTGCACCGAGACGAACGCCGCACTATCATGTCCCCCCGGGTGCCACGCCCCCACACACTAACAATCTCCAACACGATGCCAACCCTCGCCCCCCCCGCCACCAGCACCGATTTGCGCACCGAAATCCTCGCCCTCAAAGAAGAGCGCAACGCCGTCATCCTCGCGCACAACTACCAGGCCGGAGAGATCCAAGACATCGCCGACTACGTAGGCGACTCGCTAGGGCTCGCCTATCGCGCGCGCGAGACCGAAGCGGACGTGATCGCCTTCTGCGGCGTCCACTTCATGGCCGAAACCGCCAAGATCATCAACCCGGGCAAGACCGTCGTCCTGCCCGACCGCGACGCCGGTTGCTCTCTCGAAGAATCCTGCCCCGGGGACAAGCTCGAAGCATTCCTCGCAGAGAACGCGGAAAAAAACTACTACGTCATCGCCTACATCAACTGCAGCGCCCACGTCAAAGCCCTGTCCGACTGCATCTGCACCAGCGGCAATGCGATACGCATCGTCGAAGCAGCGCCCGCCGACCGACCGATCCTCTTCGTCCCCGACCAGAACCTCGGCGCTTGGGTAATGGAACAAACAGGGCGCAAGATGGATCTATGGCAGGGCTCCTGCTACGTCCACGTCGAGTTCACCCGCGACAGCATCGCCAAAATCCGCGAAGAATACCCGGACGCGGAACTCATCGCGCATCCAGAATGCACCTATGCAGTCCGCATGCTCGCCGACATCGTCTGCTCCACGGAAAAAATGGTTCACTACGCGCGCGCCTCGAAGTCGCACGACCTCATCATCGCCACCGAGGCCGGCATGTTGCACCGATTGCAAAAAGAGGCGCCGGAGAAAAATTTCATCCCTGGTCCCACCGACACTTGCGCCTGCGCCGAGTGCCGTTTCATGAAAATGAACACACTGGAAAAGCTGCGCAACTGCCTGCGCGACCTCAGCCCCGAACTGACCATGGACGAGGACACCCGACGCCGCGCCGAGAAGCCCATCCTGCGCATGCTCGAACTGAGCAAGTAGCTCTTTTTTGCTTAACCATTCAGGTCTCGAAGAGTAGCTCTTCAGCTTTGAGTTTACCGAACTTTTTTGAATCTGTCCGCGAAGAGCACGAAGGATGCGAAGTTCGCAAGCAGCTGAGGGGGGCGTAGAGAACGCGGTAGCGCGTAAGGGCAGCAATGCGCTGAGGGCTGACGCCCGCCCCGCTGATTTTTCTTTTCTCGAAGTCAAAATCTTAGCGTCCTTCGCGCTCTTCGCGGATAAAAAAACCAGAACTATTCAGGTCTCGATGAGTCGTTTGTCAGTGTTCAGCAAGAGTCCAAACCCTCGCCTCACCAGTATCCCTGCACATCCTTCCCTTCCACATCGCCCTCAGCGGACTGCAAGTCCGCGCTCCAAAACCTCCCTCAAAAATTCGCGATTATGCGCGTCCATTCGCGGGCAATCTCCCTCCAAAAAATTCTGTTAATTCTGTTAATTCTGTCAAAAAATCCGTCGCCAATTCTAAAACCCGAAAAAATGTCAAAAGGCACCTGAATAGTTATCTTTTTCAGTCAACCGTCCGCAGCCGCGCCATCCACACCAACACCGCACACAGCGCGATCAGGAACAAGTCGATCAGAATCTGCATCGACACCGACACGCTGATGCTCAGGCAACCGCATTCAATATCGAGCCCGCGCGCGCGCAGCGAGATCAGCGCCACGACGAACACCACCAGCGCACCCGCCGCCGCGAACAGCACCCCCGGGTAAAGCACCCGCGCGATCAGGCAAACACCGACCAGCAACAGAAAAGGCGGCAACGCCATCGCCGCCCAAGCCACCCACGGGTCAGCCAGCACCTGATAGCCGCGTACCGAGTCAGAGAAACTCATCGGGTCGAGCACCTTCGCCCAACCGGAATCCAAAAACACGCCGCCGACGATAAGCCGCAACAACAGCTCGATCGGGTCGAGGCGGCGGCGAATCCAAAGGGGGGGGCGAGTCATCTGCGCCCACCCTAACCATCATGCGCCGCGCCGTCAAAGCCCCCGCCACCACCGCGCTCGACACCCCGTTCCATCGCCTTGCGGTGATCGCGCAAGTGCAGCTTCAAATCGACCAAAGTCTTGCCGCCCACCAGCACCAGTAACAACCCGATTTGCTGCCCCAAAAACATCGCCGCGAACCCACCAAAAATGATCGCCAGATGCATGACCACGACCCGCCCATACGGCCGCATCATCTGCTCTGGAGCGCTCGTCGTGCGGAACTCGCCCGAACCGATGT
>QIKC01000308.1 GCA_003232855.1 Verrucomicrobiales bacterium | reverse complement strand
GTGCCGCGGGCGAGGGAGTGTTTGAGGGCGTCGAAATCCACGGTCTTTCCGGTGGAGGCGAGGTAGCCGGCCAGGCCGCCGAGGAAGCAGTCGCCGGCGCCGGTTGGGTCTTCGACGGACTCCAGTGGGTAGGCGCCGACGCGGAAGAAGGCGCCGTCTGGGCCGAAAAGCATGGCGCCGTGTTCGCCGGTTTTGATGATGGCGAAACGCGGGCCGGCGGTCAGCAGCTTGCGGCCGGCTTTGATCAGATTGCGCGTTTCCATGAATAGTTTGGCCTCGCTTTCGTTGATGACGAGCATGTCGATTTTCCCTAACAATTCATTCAAATCGGTGCGCTCCGCTTGGATCCAGATGTCCATGGTGTCGGCGACGACGAACTGCGGGGCGGCGCATTGTTGGAGGACGTCGAGTTGGTTGCGCGGGCTCATGTTGGCCAAGAGGATGATTTCCGAGCTTTTGTAAGCTTCGGGAAGTTTCGGCTCGTAGGCTTCGAGGACGTTGATGGCGACCGAGTGGGTGGTGCGCTCGTCCATGTTCTCGTGGTATTCGCCGGACCAGTAGAAGCTGTCGCCGTCGCTGTGTTCGATGCCATCGGTGCAGACGCCGCGCGTCTTTAGGGTCTCGATGTGCTCGGGCGGAAAATCTTTGCCGACGATACCGACGACGCGCGTCGGGGCGAAGAAGCTGGCGGCCATGGCGGCGTAGGCGCCCGATCCGCCCATGAGGCCGGTGCGGGTCGCGTTTTGGGTTTTTACATCGTCGATGGCGACGGTGCCGGCGGATAGTACGGTCATTAGTTGCAAGTTTTAAGTTTCAAGTTTCAAGTTTTCAGTGGGGAGCTGGCGCTGCGCGCGGCGGATATATGCTGCGATATCGTCGCTTTGCAAGAGTTCTGAGACGATGACGACGTTTTTGGCGCCGGCTGCGGTGACGGTGGGGAGATTTTTTAAGGTGATGCCGCCGATGCAGTAGATCGGGATGGAGACGCGGCGGTGGACTTCGCGGATGTCATCGAGGCCGATGGCGGGGCGCCCGGGCTTGGTGGCGGTGGCGTGGAGGGGGCCGAAGCCGATGTAGTCGGCGCCTTCGGCTTCGGCGGCGATCGCCTGTGCGAGCGAGTGGGTTGAGCGACCGACGATGCGGTAACGACCAACGATGCGGCAGTCGCCAGCGCGTTGGCGGGCGTCGTCGATGCTGCCGTCGTCTTGGCCGATGTGGACGCCGTCGGCGTCGGTCGCTGCGGCGATTTCGGGGAAGTCGTTGACGATGAAGGGCACGTCGCTGGTGGAGCAGATCGGGCGAATCGCGCGCGCCATCTCCAAGACCGCGCCTTCGTCGTGTCCTTTGGCGCGCAATTGCAGCATCGCCGCGCCGCCTGCGCAGAGCGATTCAGCCGTCGCGACGATGTCTTCACGGGCGACGTAGCCGAGGTCTAAAATCGCGTAAACGCTCAAAGGTTTGTTAGCGTCCTACTTGAAACTGAACACTTGAAACTTAAAACTCTACTTCAAATCGTTGAGGAAGGTTTCGACCCAGCCGATGTTGTAGTCGCCGCTGCGGAAGTCGGAGTTGCGGATGATGGCGTCTTGGAAGGGGATGGTGGTCTTGATGCCTTTGATGAGGAATTCGTTGAGGGCGCGTTGGGTGCGGTCGATGGCGATCTCGCGGGTGGCGCCGGTGCAGATGAGCTTGGCGATCATCGAGTCGTAGTAGGGCGGTACCTCGTAGCCGGAGTAGGCGTGGGTATCGACGCGGACGCCGCGGCCGCCGGGCTGGAACCAGAAGTCGATCTTGCCGGGGCTGGGGGTGAAGTTGTTGTAGGGATCTTCGGCGTTGATGCGGCACTCGATGGCGTGGTGACGCGGGGTGGAGTTGCGCACGTGTTCGCTGAGTTCCTCGCCAGCGGCGATGCGGATTTGTTCTTTGATCAGGTCGCAGCCATGGATCTCTTCGGTGATCGTGTGTTCGACCTGGATGCGTGTGTTCATCTCCATGAAGAAGAAGTTGTCGTCTTCGTCGACGAGGTATTCGATGGTGCCGCAGTTTTCGTAACCGATTTCTTTGACCAGTTTGATGGAGGCCTCGCCCATTTTTTTGCGCAGGCGTTTGTTAGCGTTGAGCAGGGGGGAGGGGGCTTCTTCGATGATTTTTTGGTTGCGGCGCTGTAGGGAGCAATCGCGCTCGCCGAGGTGGACGACATTACCGTGCGAATCGGCGACGATTTGGAATTCGATGTGGTGTGGGTTGATGAGGAGTTTTTCGATGTAGACGTCGCCGTTGCCGAAGGCTTTTAGCGCTTCGTTGCGCGCGTTTTGGAAGCTGGATTCGAGGTTGGCTTCGTTGAAGCAGGGGCGCATGCCTTTGCCGCCGCCACCGGCGGAGGCTTTGATCATGACTGGGTAGCCGATTTGGCGGGCGACCACCTTGGCCTCTTTGACGTCGAGGACGGTGCCGTCGCTGCCTGGAGTGACGGGGACTTTGAATTTGGCGGCGGTGGCGCGCGCTTCGTTTTTGTCGCCCATGCGGGCGATGACGGCGGCGGAGGGGCCGATGAATTTGATTTTGCAGCTTTCGCAGATTTCCGCGAATTGGGCGTTCTCGGAGAGGAAGCCGTAGCCGGGGTGGATGGCGTCGACGTTGGCGATTTCCGCGGCGCTGATGATGCGGTCGATCTTTAGGTAGCTTTCGTGGCTGGGAGGGGGGCCGATGCAGATGGCCTCGTCGGCGAGCTGCACGTGCATGGAGTCGATGTCCGCCTCGGAGTAGACGGCGACGCTTTGCACGCCGAGTTCTCGGCAGGCACGGATAATGCGCAGGGCGATTTCGCCACGATTGGCAACGAGGACCTTTTTGAACATACGGGCGGGAAGGGGGGGGAGGGCGCGGGCTGCCGTCTGAGAATGGGTGGTTAGGCGATGACGAAGAGACCCTGTCCGAATTGGACGGGCGAGGCGTCGTCGATGAGGACGCGCTGGATGACTCCCTTTTTCTCCGCTTTGATCTCGTTCATGACTTTCATCGCCTCGATGATGCAGACGGTGGTTTCTTCATCGACGGCGTCGCCGACTTTGACGAAGGCGTCGGATTCGGGGTCGGAGGATTTGTAGAAGGTGCCGACCATGGGGGAGGTGATTTGCTCGGTCTCTTCGGCGACGATGGTGTCGGCGGGGGCTTCCGCAGCGGGTGCTGGGGCAGCGGCGGCTACTGGGAGTGCGACGGGAATTTGGCCACCCTTTTCGAGCTTCACTTTGAACCCGTCTTGCTCGAGTTCGAAGGCGGTGAGCTCGTGATCTTGCATGAGCTTGATGATGTCTTTAATTTTTGAAAGATCTATACTGGCGCTGGGTGGAGCGTTTTCTTCGGACTTTCTGTTGCGTCTAGATACTGGCATGGATCCTTATTTGATAAGAGGTTCTGTGAAGGGGCTACTTTTCCCTCTTCCCCAATAGAGTCAAGCGGAGTCAGGTTTTGCTTTTCAGCCCTGTGGCGAGGATTCGCAGTGTTCGGTCGATTTCCTCCGGGGTGTTGTAAAAATGGGGGCTGAAGCGGAGGAATTCGCGTCCGGTACGGTTTTTCCGGCATGATGTGACGATTCCTGCCGCGTTCAGGCGGTCGAAAAGGGCGGCGGAGTCGTCGCCTGGGGGTGTGAAGGTGGTGATCGACGAGGCGGCGGCGCCTTCGCGTGGGCCGTGGATTTCACAGCCGAGGCGGTCGAGTCCCTCTAGCAGTTGCGCTTTGAGCTGCATGAGGCGCGCGGCGACGGTTTCGATTCCGGTGTCGAGGAGCATCTCGAGCACCGCTTTGAAGCCGACGATTCCAGAGGCGTTGAGCACTCCGGGTTCGTAACGCCGGGCGGTGGGGTGGAAGCGAATTTCGTCTTGGGCGATGAAGTCGGGAGAGTGGACGTTCCATGCGCCGAGCAGCGAGGGGCGCAACAGGTCGAAATTTTTCTCCTTCACGTAGACGATGCCGATGGCCATCGGCCCGAGCAGCCATTTGTGGGCGTCGGCGCTGAGGAAATCGACGTGCTCGACCGGTGTCGGGAAGGCGCCGCAGGTCTGGATGGCGTCGAGCGAGAACAATACGTCGCGCTCGCCGAGCATTTTGCCGATGGCGTCGATGTCGATGCGGTAACCGGTGAGGAAGTGGCAGCTGGCCAGCGCGACCAGGCGTGTTTTATCGGTGAGGGCGGCGGCGACGGTCTCGGTGGTGATGGCGCCGGGTTCGGTGGGTTCGATGTAGCGAACGGTGACGCCCTTGCGCTGGAGGTCGAGCCAGGGGTAGACGTTGGCCGGGTAGTCGTCGCGGTAGCACAGCACCTCGTCGCCGGGCTGCCAGTCGATGCCGTTGGCGAACAGGCTGAGGCCGAGCGAGGTGGGGCCGAGTAGCGCGATTTCCGAAGCTTTCGCACCGATTAATCGTGCGCAAAGGCGGCGGGTGTCTTCGATGGTGCCGAGGAAGTCGTCGAACTCCTGGTGGTCGTTGCAACAGGCTGCCGCGTAATCTGCCATCGCCGTCGCGGCGCATTGGGGAAGCGCGGTGACGGCTGCGTGGGCGAGGAAAATTTTTTTCTTCGCGATGGGGAAACGGGACAGGCGCTCGGCCTCGCTCGGGAATAGATCGTTTACCATCGTCCCGGACTGTATGCTTTGGGGGGACGGGTTCGCCAGCGAAATTATCGCTCCGCACTCTTCGCCGGGGACGGAGTCAAGGCTTACGCAGCTTCTTTGACACCGATTAGCTTGAAACGGTAGCCGGTGTCCCACTTTGCTATCTTCGCGCGCATTCTTACCGATTTTTCAAATCGGAATCTTCTATCTTTAAGCGGGCGATTGAGGTGCGGGCGCAGTAAACGATGGCCTGCTGGCGGGAACGCGAGTTCTTGACGAACTCGTTATCTCGGTCAAGGTGATGGAGGATCATCCCGCCTACTTCATCATAGAAACGCGGATCGGTGCCGACCAGTTGCTCGGGAAAAGTGAGGTTTTTATGCGGCTGTTCGTCGATGCGCTCTGCATTCGTCCTGTTTCGTTTTGGTGCGGCAAAAAATGGCGTAATTACCTTGTAACCCGGGTGGCGCGACCGCCAATCAAATGTCATGAGCCCCTTTCTTCAAGTCTCCCGACAGCTCCTGGTGATTCTGCCGCTGCCTACGGCGGTCGGTGGCGCGCTAGCTTTCTGAAACAAGCCAGAGGAATATAAACCACATAAACAACGATTTTCCCTTATGAAAAAACTGCTGTTTGCCCAAGTCTGCCTCTGTTCTCTCCTGTCGAAGGCTCTGCTTTTCCTGAGTTGCGCTCTGGCGTGGATGGCCGGGGCAGGGCAGCTTCTGGCCGCTCCTCTCGGGGTGACGGTCTCCGCCCTCGATGCCTCTTACGAGCGATCCTATCTGATCGAAGCCAATCCTAATTTGGATACTTTGGTGGTGAACGTCAGCGCTCTGGTCGAGAGGAATCAGGGGCTCGTCTTGCCCGCCAATGTCAGCCTGCGCTACGTCCTGACTCTGACAGAGGGAGCGGATGGGAATGGGCTCCGTGTGATGGCGCAGAGATTTCCGTTTATCTATCCCGTGACCGGCATTTACTCCCAGATCCATAACGAGGTTCTGGAACTGGATCCGCCGGATTTCCTCAATGACGCGGTGGATCATCACCTCCTAGTGCAGGTCTTTCATGTCGAGGATCCGGTTCTCGGCACATTCGAGCTCGATGACGATGACACGGTCGTGGATCGCCTCGCTCACTTCAGTGGCGTTCTCCAGTTCGGACCGATCGACACGACGCTGCACGAGCTGTCTGCGGATCCGGGCTTGTTCTTCAATTCTTGGTGGCAGTTGACGATCGCGGATGGTTCGATTGATGCGTCAGGTATCCACTACATGGCTAGAACCCCCGGCGGAATTCCCCAGACCATCAGTGCCGTGCGCAATGATGCCACGGGCGATCTCACCGTCAATGGCGACCGGGTTCATATTTTGGCGGATGGGGACGATGTCGATTGGGGGGTTTGGAGTGACGTCGAACTCTCCGCCATCGAGATGTCGCAAAATGGAATTGTCGCCATCGGATTGGTCATCCCGCTGCCCGACGGCGTGGGCTGGCGCAGCGGGAGCACAGGAACTCTCAGCGCCAGTTTTGCGGGAGGATCGGCGACCGTTCCACTCGACGAGCAGCTCGTGCTGAGCGGATCCGGCGGCGATCTCCTCGGTGCGGGAACCGAGTTTGTCAGCGATTGCTATCCCGTCGCCTTCACTCCGAGTTCCTGGAGTTTCGGTCCCACCGCCTTCACTCTGGCCGATCCGGGGACCGAGTTTTTGAGGCAGGAAATCTATGACCAGTGGGCTAATGCGCCGGGTCAGGACAAGCCCGACAGCAATGACGGATTCTTCTGCGGACTGGGAACCAACGCGGGAGCCTCTCTCGTCCTCACTCCGGCGGGCATCTCCACTAGCCTGGTATTTGAAGTGAACGAATACTTCAGCCATTTCCCCCTCGCCTCCAACCAGCACGGCGCTGGGGGCATGGTGATCGTGGACAATCTGGTCGACCCCGCAGCATCCCAGCTCGCGCCCTTTGAGTCCTTCGTCCTCTATGGATCGGGATGTCGCAGCGGTCCCGACCCCAACGCGATTCCTGAACGTCGGCGCAAGTATCTCCTGAGCGCCGCCTCGGCCGCCTTCACCCCGGGCGCGGGATTGTATGCGTCCGGCGCCATCGCCGCAGCCGTGCCTGCGCTTCCAGGGGAGGAATTTCCCCAGATCCAGAATTTGGAAATCGGCGGGACGGCGGCGGACGACCCCGTCCACGAGGTGGTGGCGACAACGAGCGGCGAGTTCTACATGCCGGGTCCGCAGGTGCTCGATGCCTCGACGGACGATGGCGCGATGCGGCACCTGTTGAACGGGCTCATCCCGGGCGACGATTTCGATTTCGAGCAAACGGGAAGCACCGCTTATATTCACGACGGCCTGGGGAAATACGCCGGGCTCAACTTCGAGCACAGCGCCGGACTCAATATCGTGAGTCGGCTCGGGGGAGCGGCCTCCCCGCCTTATCCCGCCTCGGAGTGCTTCCGTGGATATGTTAGAATTTCTGGATACACCGGGGTGATCGAAGGAGACCCCGGCAGCCCGCTGACCACGCTCCCTCTCTTCGGCTTCGACGTGAATTTTGATTCCTTTGGTTTTGGATACCTCGCCAACAACGTCCAGACTTCTCTGGCGGACGGGAGGATCACGACTCCCTACCCCGTCGATCTCGTGGTGGATTTCGAGGATCTCATGCTCAACTGCTGCGGGAACCCCACGACCTTCACCATGACGGGGCCGGGCGAGCACGATCTT
>QIKC01000136.1 GCA_003232855.1 Verrucomicrobiales bacterium | reverse complement strand
GATGCGCAGGTCGAGGCCTTGGGCTGGCAGCGCAGCGGTCGCGGGAATTTAGGCAATATCGCCGAGCTGTCGATCCCGGACGGATTCCGTTTTTCGGGGCGCGATGGCACGCAGAAGCTGATGCAGTTTTTCGGCAACCGGCTCTCGCAGAAGGAGCAGGGGATTTTGGCGCCGGAGGGTTTGGAGTGGTTCGTGGTGTTCGAATTTGACGAGATCGGTTACGTGAAGGATGACGAGAAAGATGAGATCGATGCGGGGGAACTCTTGGAGTCGTTCAAAATGGGTCAGGAGGCGGACAACGAGCGTCGCCGCGCCGCTGGGATGGATGAACTTTTCGTGGTCGGCTGGGCGAGGGAGCCGTTCTATAACGAGCAGACGAACAACCTCGAATGGGCTTTGAAGGTGAGTGATTCGCTGGGAAATATTTCGGTAAATTACAAGACGAAGCTACTGGGGCGTCGTGGGGTGATGGAGTCGATCCTCGTTTGTGACGGCGGCGAGCTGGACGAGATTTTGCCGATCTATCAGGGCATCATCGGCGATTTTGATTTCTCTACGGGCAATGCCTACGCGGAATATCGCGAGGGTGATAAGGTGTCGAGTTTGGGATTGAAGGCGTTGATGGTCGGCGGCGGCGCGTTTGCGGCGGCCAAGCTCGGCGTGTTCGGTGTGCTGTTTAAGTTTTTGGGAAAGATATGGATCGTGTTGGTCGCGGGCCTCGTTCTCCTCAAGTCGTATATCGTGAAGCTGTTTTCCCGGAACAAGAACCAGTACACAGTGGATGAGTAGCGGAGTGGAACGATGACACCCGGTCAGGTATTCCTGCTGGCTCTGGCATTGCTATACCTGTCCGACTGCTTTTTGCTGGTGCCGCGCAGGGGATTTGCGTTCCTCAATATGCGCGCTCGAGGGCGTTGGCGTGTGGCGCTGCCGAGTACGGCGTTGGGTAATGATCGCGGCGGTCTGGTGATGACGATGCCGCTGCCGCCGCTGGGGCGGGCGTTGGTGACAGGGCTGTGGCCGATCTCGATGTCGGCGAGGGGGTTCACTGGCGTGGTGACGGCCTGCCCGAACCCGGGGATGCGGCCGCCGCTGAGGTCGGGGGTTTTCCGTTGGGACGATCTGAAGGAGGTGGGCTGGGAGGGGCGAGATCTGCTGGTCAACGGTCGGCGTTTTTTGCGCCTCGCATCACCACAAGTGGCGCGCGCGTATTCGGTGCTGTTTTTGACGTTGGCGAGGACGCCGGAGGCCGGGCGTGCGGTGGTGATCGAGAGCTGGTGTCGCCGCGAGCTCTCGGCGCGGCGGGTGAGGCATCGCCTGCGGGTGTTCGAACGGGTGACGTCGGCCCTTCGGGCGACGTGTAACGCGCTCTTTTTCGTGGCTTTCGTGGCGGTGCCTCTGACCTATTGGTATTTCGGAGCGGCGGCGCCGTTCTTTTTTGCGCTGGTGGCGGCAGGGCTGCTGATGGTGACGATCGGCGTGCAATTCTGGTGTTTGCACCGCCGTCTGTATCCCGAGCAGGGGTCGGAGCGCTTGCAGCTTTGGTTGCTGGTCGGCTTCATGCCGCAGTACGCGATCCGCGCGGTGGACGAACTATCCAAAGGATTGCTAGCCAATGTGCATCCGCTGGCGGCGGCGGAGGCGTTGTTAGACGACGCGGGTTTCAGGCGCTTTCGCGATGCGGTGTTGCGCGATCTGGATTCCCCGGTGCCGCAGGTCTTGTGCGGGGAGGAGGTTGATGCAGCGTTGGCGCTGGCCGTGGAGTTTCGCGAGCAGTTTGAGGAGCCGGCGCTGCGGGCGGTCGCGGCGAGGCGTTTGGGCGAGCCCGTGCGACGGGCGCCCGAGCCGCAGTCGCTGGAGGCGGGATCTGCCGAATTCTGTCCGCGCTGCCTCATGCCCTATGAGGTCGGCTCGGGTGAATGCCTCGATTGTGGAGGCGTCGAGACCGTGCCGCTCGGGGGCGGGGCTATTTGAAGCGGTCGTGACCGATGCGGAAATTTTTGCCGCGCAGCGAGGCGTTGCCGCACTTTTCGATAACCGATTCCGCCAACTCGGAGCGCACATCGACGAGCGCGTGTTTGGCAAACAGGGCGATGCGTCCGACGCTGCCCTGCGGCAGTTGCGCCTCGCTGTAGATCATGCCGGCGAGTTCGCCGGGGCGGATGCCGTCCTCCTTGCCTAGGCTGAGGAACAGCGTTGACATGCCCTCGCCGGATCGCTGTGGCTGTGAGTCGCCACGATCCCGATGATCGCCACGGTCATGGCGCTCCCCACGCTCCCCACGGTCGCCACGGTCGTGGCGTTCCCGGCTATCGCCACGTGGCTGTCGGGGGCGATCGTTACGCTCCCTGCGTTGTGAGCCTGGCCGATCTTCGGCGATTTCTTCGCCATCGCGGCTGACCGAGCCGTAGAGCAGGGCGAACAGGGCGCCGGAGATGTCGGTGGCGCTGTGGCCGGCTTCGAGCAGTCGGTCGAGTTGTTCCTCGTGGCCGCCGAATTTTTCCGCCTCTAAAGTGGCGCGCACTTTTTCCAAAATCTGGTCGGCTAGGCGGCCCTCGACTTGTTCTTGTGTGGGGATGCGGTCGCGGCGAATTTTCTGTCGCGTGTAGCGCTCGATCGCCTGCAGTCGGTAGACGTCGCGACCGTAGATGAAGCTGGCCGCTTTTCCGGTGCGACCGGCGCGACCGGTGCGGCCGATGCGGTGTACGTAGTCCTCGGGATCTTGCGGTAAGTCGTAGTTGAAAACGATATCGATGTTGTCGACGTCGAGCCCGCGCGCTGCCACGTCGGTCGCCACTAACAGTTCCACGGATCCTTCGCGGAAACGTCTGAGCACCCGCTCGCGCATGGTCTGCGGGATGTCGCCATGCAGGCGGTCGGCGGTGTAACCGCGGGCGATCAGGGATTCCGTGCAATCATCGACGTTGCGTTTCGTGTTGCAGAAGACGATCGCCAACCTCGGCGGCTCCATATCGAGCAGGCGCGAGAGCACTTCGATCTTCGACCGTGCGCGAACCTCGTAGCAAACCTGATCGACCGATTCGACGGTCAACGACTTGCTCTTCACCTTGAGCATCTCGGGGTCATTGGCGAAGCGTTTGATCAGCCCCTCCACCTGGCGGTTCATGGTCGCTGAGAAAAACAATGTCTGCCGCTCCTTGGGCATGGCGCCGAGGATCTCCTCCATGTCTTCGCGGAAGCCCATGTCGAGCATGCGGTCGGCCTCGTCGAGCACGGCGATGCGTGTGCGATCGAGTTTCAACGCCTTGCGTCGCCATAGGTCGAGCAGGCGACCAGGGGTGCCGACGACGATCTGCGAACCGCGTCTGAGAAGTTTCATTTGCCGCTCCATCGAGGCGCCGCCGTACACCGGCGCTACCTGCAGGTCGCGTCCGAATCCGCTGCCGAGGATGTGTACTTGTTCGCAAACCTGCACCGCGAGTTCGCGTGTGGGGCAGACGATCAGTGCCTGGGTGTCGCGGCAACTGACATCGATCGATTGGAGCACCGGCAGCGCAAAGGCTGCGGTTTTGCCCGATCCGGTCTCTGATAAGCCGACCAGACTACGTCCTTTCAGAGCGACTGGGATGGCCAGCGCCTGAATTGGTGATGGGCTTTCGTAGCCGAGCGCGCTGACGGCTTCGAGCAATTCTGGCGTCAGACCGAGGCTGGAGAAGGGTGGAGTTTCCATGATGATAGTGGTCTGGTGCGGTTATTTAAAGGCTGCGGCGCGGCGCGCACAGTCCGCCCATTTCGAGAAAGCGCGAGCGATGGTTTAGCGGCAGCCGAAAAATCCCGGCAGCCCTGTAGCTGGGGGCGCTGCCCCCGGCGGGTGCGGTGCGGAATGCTGAAACGGCGCGTCCCACCCCCGGCCTCACCGCGGCCGGCTACAGTTGGCGCGCTGCGTCGCCCTGTAGATAGGTGCGCGTTTTGTAGAGCATCGCGAAGGGCACGAACAGTATCGCGGTGACCAGCATGAGCTTGGTGAAGAACCAGTAGTAGGCGGCGCCTTCCAGCCGCGAACCGCCACCGGCGGTGTAGCGGGTGGTGAGTGGATTGCTCGGGTCGTCGCCAGTCGCCTCGAGCATGCCCCGGGCTCGCTTCGCTTCGTAGAGCCAGGTGCCTTCCTCCTCCCTGTTGCTTTTCTCTGTCAGCGTGACCCCGAGATCCCAGCGGGTCATCGGCTCGCCGTCGGGGCCGTTGGAGAGCACGCGCACTTTGCCGACGTGGTCGTATTGATAACGCAGCGGGTTGCCCCAGGGGTCGTCGGGTAGGCCATCGAGAGCCAAGGGAAATTTTTCGTCCTCCCGATAGGCGGCGGTGATCCGGTCGGCGGCTTTTTGTAGGTGGTCGGCGACCGGGGAGGTGATCGTTTTGTCCGCTTTGGTCAAATCGTCGTCGGTGTTGGCTGCGCCGTCGAAACCCGGGTGTGCCGTTTCGTTCAGCTCGACGGTGGGGATTTGGATGGCGATGTTGACCAGCGCGGTGACACCGTTGCCGATGAAGACGGAGGAGAGGAAAATCGCCATCATCATCGACTTCATTCGCTTCGGCGCCTGGGTATAAAAGAATTCTAAGCAAACGATGGAAACCATGATTTCGGCGGAGGTGAGGATCAGGTAGGCCAACAACTGCCAGGAGACGTGCGGGGTCTCGCCACGGTCGATGGCTTCCTGGGCGAGGGCGGCGACGGTGAAGGAGCCGACCATGATGGCCAGGCCGATGCCGATTTTGCGCAATGGCGTCAGGCGGAACACTTTGCCGAATAGTGGGTAAATGACGAGGCTGAAAATTGGAATGAGGACGAGAATGAGGAAGGGGTTGAAGGCTTGGATCTGCGAGGGCAATACTTCGAATTCGAAACGGGTACCGGCGAGGAAAGTGCGATCCATGCGTTCTGCCTGGAAGACGAACATCGATGACGTTTGGTCGAACAGGCACCAGAACACGCCGACGAAGGCGACTAGCGGCAGCAGCTTGGCGATGGCATTGCGCCCCTCGCGGCTGGCGATTTCGTTGAGAAAAGGCCGCCCCGCAGCGGGGATGTGGGCGAACTGTCGGCGACCCATCCAGAAGAAAAGGGTGGCCAGCGCCATCAACACTCCGGGGATGCCGAAGGCCCAGTGCGGGCCGTGCCATTTGAGGATCCAGGGGATGAGCAGGTTGGAGAGGACGGCGCCGGTGTTGATGGAGAAGTAGAAGATGTTGAAAATTCGCGGCAGCAGGTGGCTGTTGTTCTTTCCAAACTGGTCGCCGACGTGCGCGGAGACGCAGGGCTTGATGCCGCCGGCGCCGATGGCGATCAGACCGAGCCCGGCCAGCAACCAAAGTTCGACGGCGCCGCCGACACCCATGAAAGCGAGGCACAGGTGGCCGAGGCAATAGACGATCGAGAGGGTGATGATGGTGCGGTACTTGCCGAAGAAGGCGTCCGCGATCAGCGCGCCGAAGAGTGGGGTGAGATAGACCGCGCCGGTGAAAAACGCCACGTAGGAGGTGGCCTTCGCCTCAGACATATTATCACCGCCGAGTACGCCGAAGTAGTGGGCGAGGAAGACGGCGAGGGCGGCCTTCATCCCGTAAAAGCTGAAGCGCTCGGCGGCCTCGTTGGAGATGATGAAGGGGATGCCGCTGGGCATGCCAGAGGTGTCTGAAGGGCGAGTGCGGAAAGAGATCATCGGTGCTCGGGAGGATGCACGCAGCAGCGCTCGCTGCCAAGGGCGGATCGAATCAGTGGCAGCAAGCGTCTCGCTTGCCCTCCTCCGCTAACCGGGACGGTTGTGGGAGGCAGTGGGGGTTATTGTTTTTCCGTCTTTATGGCGGAGGTGATCATGGCGAAATGGCGATCCTTCTCTAGCAGTTGTACCCCGTGGCGGTGGGCACAGGCGTGAACTAGGAGGTCACCGAAGGGCACGTTTACACCGGATCGAAGGCAGGCTCTGCCGCTGATGGCGGCTAGCTTCCAGCAGTCGGTGTCGAACGGCAACCAGGTACACAGGTCGCGCGCCATTTCCAGCCGCGCTTCTTCACGCTTGCTGCGGATCCCCTGATAGAGTTCGACCCAAATGGGTTCGCTCATGGCGGTGCTTCCCGCATGGAGCAGCTCTGCCAATCGTGACGAAAGTGCCGCGTCGCCCCCCGGGCGGCCCGCCTCGATCCAGACTGAGCTGTCTACCAATATGAGCGCGCTCATCGGCTGCGGTGAGATGCACCGGCGAATTCGTCGATATCACCAGCCTCGATTTCGTCGTTGCTGGCGATGTCCCAGGTTCCGAAACTCGCTACCAGCCGTTTCGCCTTTTGTTGGCGGTTGAAATCCTCTAGCGCCTTTACCACTGCTTCCCGCTTGGTTTTTGCTCCGGTGAAACGCATCGTATCCGCTAAGGTGGCATCGGGAATATTAATTGTCGTTTTCATGGAATCAAAATAACTTAAAATGGGATTCCTTCAATCTAAAAATATGGAAGCAAGGGTGGCGGCAAGCGTCTCGCTTGCCCTCCTCCGCCAACCGGGACGGTTGTGGCGACTTTTTTCTTGACCATTTTGATTAAATTGATCATATTTGGCGCATGACAAAAGTTGCTGCGTCGGAGGCCAAGGTTCATTTCGGGGCATTGCTTGACCGGTCTCAAAGGGAGCCGGTGGTGATCGAGAAGCAGGGTCGTCCGGTGGCCGTGGTGATTTCCTACAGCCGTTACCTCGAACAGCGTGATGCCGCGCCCTCGGAGGTTGAGAGGAAGCAGGCGCTGCGCTTCCTCAACAAGTGGGTCGGGCGATCTGTCGAGGAAGGCGAAGATACCTTCGAGGGCGACATCCGGGCGCAGGCGATCTGGGACAAGTACACGCAATCGACGTGAGGATCTTCTTCGACACTAACATCCTGCTCGACGTAGCCCTCAGAAGGGAGCCGCATTTTGCCCGGTCGCATGCCGTGTTGGGCGATGCTATTGAAAACCATCGCTGTTTTATGTCATGGCACACTGTATCCAATCTTTCGTATATTCTGGTGAAGATAGAAGGGCGGGAGTCGGCGCGGAGTTTTATCGAAAATATTTCCAAAGTGTGCCGCATCGCCTCGGTGGGACACGATGATTTGGAGAAGGCTTTCCAGTATGACAGCGGGGATTTCGAGGATGCGATGCAGATCGCTTGCGCCCTGGCCTGTGACGCGGAACTAATCGTCACCCGAGACCTTAAGGGGTTCGGCAAATCGCCGCTGCCCGTGGCGAATGGGATGCGGTGATGGGGGTATTGTTAGCCTCGATCTCGGGCTGTGGGGCGGATCCGCCAATCGGGACGGTTGTGGGCACGGGCACGCTTGCGCTTACCATCGCCGGTTTTCGCTCCTTTGAGCAGGTGCT
>QIKC01000355.1 GCA_003232855.1 Verrucomicrobiales bacterium | reverse complement strand
GCGGCGGAAGCCTCCAATCAATCGGTGTTCATCCGCGTAATCGGCGGTTTGATTTGAATCCGACACTTGAGGCTTGTCCGACCACTAGGTTTAAATTACGGAAATCCGGGAAAATGTCAGAAGGCACCTGAATGATTACCATTGAACGCAAATCAGGGCTTTTTTCTGTGCTAGTTTCTATTTCTATCATGGTTGTTGGTTGATTTTGGGTTTGTATTCAACGCCACGCTAACGCGCCGATGATGAAGCGCGGTGAACGAGTATTTTAGACACCAACGTAACGTTAGAGGCGACCGACAAAGGCCAACGTCATCATGAAAAGGCGTGCCAATTATTTAATCGCTGGCCGAACAACGGCATCGAGTTGTGTGTGAGCGGTCAGGTGCTGCGGGAGTATCTGGTTGTAGCGACCCGGGTTGAACCCGCTCGCTTCTGGCAACGCCTTCCCCGCGAGTGACGCCGCCCAAGCCGTTCTAAAACGTGTGGATAAACAGCCCCGAGCGCAATTTGGGCTCGAACCAGGTGCTCTTCGGCGGCATGATCGCGCCCGCATCGGCGATGGCGATCAGTTGCCCCACGGTCACCGGAACCATCGAAAAAGCCACCGCGTCGCGACCGGAATCCACCCGCTTCTCCAACTCCTCAGTACCGCGGATGCCGCCCACGAAATCGACACGCGCGTTGGTGCGCGGATCATCGATCCCCAGCACCGGATCGAGAAACTGATCCTGCAGCACACTGACATCGAGCGATGCCACCGGATCTCCAGCGCCACCCTGCTCCCAGCTCAGTGCGTACCATTTCCCTGCGAGGTACATCCGCACCTCGCCGGCTCGTGTCGGCGCGCCATCGCCCACCGGCACGACATCGAATCGCTGCCGCGCCGCCTCCAATAACGCCTCGGGTTCCAAGCCATTGAGGTCGGAAACCACGCGATTATACGGCAGCACTTTAAGCTGATCACCGGGAAAGAGAACGGTGAGGAACCAGTTGTAGTCCTCCTCGCCACTGTGCTCCGGATTCGCGGCGCGCCGCTCGGCACCCACCCGTGCCGCGCTGGCGCTGCGGTGATGTCCGTCGGCCACGTAGACCACCGGCACTTGATCAAAAAGCGCGGCAAACTCGGCACCGCCGGGAATTTTCCAAACACTGTGGCCAATCTCATCGGGCGCCACAAAGTCGATGTCTGGCGGACGGCTCGCGACGATCTCAGCCACTAGCACATCAATTTCAGGGCGTTCCTTATACGTCAAAAACACCGGTCCGAGATGCGCTTCCAAAGCCGATGCCAAACGCGTCCTGTCGTCTTCCTTGGCCGGGCGCGTGCGCTCGTGCTTGCGGATGACATTGTTCCGGTAGTCGTCGATATGCGCCACCGCCACCAGGCCGATTTGCTGGTGTTCGCCCATGCTCTGCCGGTACAAATACATGCAGGGCTCCGCCTCGCGAACCAACGCCCCGCTCGCCTGTAAAGCCTCCAAATTTTCCCTAGCGGTCTGATAAACGATGTCCGCATAGGGAGGGGTGTCTGCGGGCAGCGTGATGTCCGCACGCGAGGCGCGCAACAGGCTGTCCGGGTTGCCTTCGGCCAACTGCGCGGCCTCCTCTCGGTTGACGACGTCGTAAGGGACGGACGCCACTGCGGCCGCCCTGTCAGCGCCTGGCACCAATCCTAAAAATGATCGAATTCGCATGGTCTTGTTTCCTCTCGGTTACTATTTAAAAAATCAGGTGGTGGTGATGTTACGAAGAGAGCGGCGCACCTCCCTGATCGCCACTTCCCGGCGTTGCCGCTGGTCGAAAAAATTCATATTCACAAAGCCTGCCTCTTCCAGCATCGCCATCGCCGCGCCGAAGTCGGCGCCGACCCGCTCCGGGCGGTGCGAATCCGAATTCACCACCACCGGGATCCCGCGCTCGGCGATCATCGCCAGCATCTCTGGCCCCGGATTCATCTCTGGATAGGCTTTGTTAATCCCCGAAGTGTTCAGCTCCATCGCCACGCCGGTAGCGGCGATGCGGTCGAGCGCCGCTGCCACCGCACTCTCCACCAACCGAAAATCCCAATGCGCCGCGACCATGACTTTGATGATATCCGGGTGAGACAGGCAGTCGAACAAGCCGGTCTCCGCCGCGTCCGCGAGGTGGCCAAAGTAACCGCGCTGGAAGGCGACCGAGTCGCCGTCGTAGAACCTGTCCTTGTACTCCGGCAGGAAGGGGTGAACGGAGCCGAGGATGAAATGAAAATCCGCCCGCCCGTGCAGCTCGCGCAGCCAGTCATCCATCCCGGGAAACCAGTCGCTCTCCAGCCCCAGCTTGATCTCGATTTGCCCGTCCAACTGCTCAGCCGCCGATTCCACCAGATCGACGTAATCGGGAAACTCCTCAGGATCCATGCGCACGCTCGACGAAAAGCCATCGGGCATCGGGCTATGGCAGGTCATGATAATGCCCTTCAACCCGCGCCGCATCGCCATTCGCCCGTAGGCCGTCGGCTGGCCGAAGGCGTGCTTACACAGCGGCGTGTGCATGTGACTATCGTAGTAGATAGGCTGTAAGGCTGAGCTGTCCATCGCTCCCCGGAAGCGGGGGGTGGGGAGACAAACACAGCCGCAGCATTTCGCAACGAAAAGCCGCGCAGCAAAAGCCCGCAGAGAGAAAACAGTAACAGGTACTTTCGAGAGGTAATCGGAGTGACGCGAGAGGATTTCGCCACGCCAGGAACCCAATTCAGCATTGGCGCCCCCTTCACCGAGATCGATTTTCTCACAAGGATTGCCAAAACATCACCCGCTTCCGGAAAAAAATATTTCGTAGTTCTTAAAGATTTTGATTGCGTGATCATTTGGTTCGCTATATTCGCTACGGCTAGAAAGCCGCCAGCCATTTGGCCATTTGACGAATGAGAGCATTGAGACATTTCACGACCGCCGCCATTTTCTTGGCATGTTCGGCCATGCCGGCCAAGGCGTTCACCATCCAGTTGGACTACTCCTTGGATTCCAGCAGCTTTTTCTCTGAGGGCTCGGCAGAACGCGACCGCCTTGAAGACGCCGCCGCCTTCTTTGAAGGAGTTATCACCACAGAACTCACCGCCGTCCCATCGTCGACGGGGTTCGCAACGGATCCGTCCAGTGGGGGTCCCGCGTTCCTCTCCCTCAACATCGCGGCCGACACGATCGTCGTTTACGTGGGAGCGCGCGGCTCGATCGGCGGCGGTGCACTCGGCGAGGGCTCAAGCGGATCTTTTTCTCCTGTGCCAATACCACGCGAACCCGGCAATTTCGCCACATGGGGCGGTAGCATCGCCGTCAGCACCGACTTCACTTGGGATGCGTCGAGCACGAATTCCGTCGCCGCTGGCGAGTACCATCTCTACTCCTTACTCCTACACGAACTCGGCCACGTGCTCGGCGTCCCGCACCTCGCCGAGGGACTCATCAGCACCATCTACGGTACGAGCACTCCCCAAGAGGCCGCACTGGATCCCACCCTTAACATCAGCACGGTCAAACTGTTCACCGACGCCGACATCGCCGGGCTGGAGACCGTCGGCTGGGAGATCGCCCCGATACCGGAGCCATCCAGCTCTCTGTTAGCCGTGCTCGCCTGTCTCGGGCTGCTTTTTAAGCGCCGCCGCTAGGGGCATACGGCCGCAGCGCCGCGTCGCGGACTTCGAACACCTGGGCGCTAGCTTGGAATGCCTGATCGGCCCAATCGAGATGCGTCGCGGTGATCAACTTCTGCGCCGAGGTCGGTAGGTGCGCCAGCAAGGCGTTGCGCCGGGCGTTGTCGAGTTCGCCAAAAATGTCGTCGATGAGCAACACCGGGTCGATCCCCTTAGCCTCGCGCAACACCGCCGCCTGCGCCAGCTTCAACGCGAGGGCGATGGTGCGTTGCTGCCCCTCCGAGGCGAATTGCGCGGCGGGCAAGGCGTTGATTTCCAAAGTGAGATCGTCCCGGTGCGGACCGACTAGGGTCTGCCGCCGCCGCGCGTCCTCGCCGCGGCTCTGCTCGAAGGCCGCCGCTAGATCGTCACCACCGCTGCGCGCGTAGCGCATCACCAGCGGCTCGTCGCGCCCACCCACTTGCCGCTGCGCCGCCGCCGCCGGTGCGGCCAGCGATTCGACCAAGCCGGCGCGGGTCGCCGCGACCACCGTGCCGTGTTCGACCAGCAGCTTGGTATAGGCTTCGATCTGATCCCACTGCGGACGGGCGTCGCGCTTGAACAAAAAATTGCGCGCCCGCAGCGCCCGTTCATAACAACGCAATGCCGTCCGGTAACCGGGATGAATCTGCGCCGCGGCGAAATCCAGATAGCGCCGCCGCCCATCGCCACCGCCGCGCACCAGGGCGAGGTCGTCGTTGCCCATCCACACCACCAGCCCAGTCTGCGCCAGATAATCGCCGCGCCGCCGCACCGCATCGCCATCGACCGCCATCCGGCGGCGAGCGCCAGCCACCGAATAGAGCAGGTCGCGACCACCGAACTCCGCTTCGATCGAAAAGCTCTCGGCGCCAAAACGCAGCAACTCCGCCACCCCAGCGGCGCGTGGCGATTGCAGCCGCAACAGCACGCACACCGCCTCCAACACCGCGGTCTTGCCCTGAGCGTTGTCGCCGACAAACAGCGTCACGCCACCCGCGAGCGAGCAATCCAGCCCCTCGAAACATCGAAAATCACGTAATCGGAGCCGCCGCAGCATCGCCTCAACCCCTCCCCCAAGACCGCCCGCACCTCAACGCCCAAATCGGTTGAATTTCGCGCGGATGCCGCCACCTTCCCACCCCCTCGAATCCAGCCATGGGCGGAAAAATTCAAAGTCTCCCCGGTTTCCGGGACTTCTACCCCGAAGACTGCGCAGTGCGGAACTACGTGTTCAGCCACTGGCGCGCGGTCGCCCACCGCTATGGCTTCGTCGAATACGAAGGGCCGGTGCTCGAACCCACCGAACTCTACAAAAAGAAAAGCGGCGACGAAATCCTCGGCCAGCTATTCCACTTCGCCGACCGCGGCGAACGCCAAGTGGCTCTGCGCCCGGAACTCACCCCCAGCCTCGCACGCATGGCCTCCGCACGCGGGCGCGACTACAAGAAACCGCTGCGCTGGTTCGGCATCGGCCAGTTCTTCCGCTACGAAAAACCGCAGAAGGGTCGCACTCGCGAATTCTATCAATTCAATGTCGATATCCTCGGCGAGCCCTCGCGAGCGGCCGACGCCGAACTCATCGCGCTGTCGATCGACCTCATGCGCGACCTCGGCTTCACCGCCGACGACTTCACCATCCGCCTCAGCGACCGCGACGCCTGGATCGTTTTTCTAGAGGAGCAAGGCCTACCCGCCGACAGCGCCCCCGCCTTCCTCGGGATCATCGACAAAATGGAGCGCGAAAAACCGCAAGCCACCGCCGCCAAACTGGCGACGCTCGGCACCTCGCGCGAAGCGGTGGACGCCTTCATCGCCGCAGCCGAAATCGGCGACCATTTTACACCATTGTTAGACGATCTAGCGGCGCGCGGCATGGCAGATTTCGTCAAAGTCGACCTCAGCGTGGTGCGCGGGCTAGCCTACTACACCGGCACCGTTTTCGAAGTTTTCGACAAAGGCAAAGGTATGCGCGCAGTGGCCGGCGGCGGCCGCTACGACAAGCTCTGCGGCCTGATCAGCGACGGCGCCGCCGAGATGCCAGCCTGCGGATTCGCCATGGGCGACGTGGTCATCTCCGACCTCATCAAAGAGACACCCCATGCCGCCGCCCAGCTCGCCACCCAGCTCGCCACCGCCGGAGCCACCGACGTCTACGTCGTCATCGCCGACGAAGTGTCCCGCCCCGCCGCCCTCGCCGCCATCCAAACCCTACGCACGGCAGGCCACCGTGTCGGCTACCCGTTGGCCGCCACCAAAGTCGGCAAGCAGTTCGCCGCCGCAGAAAACCAGCGTGCCCGGCTCGCCCTAATCATCGGCGCCGAACACCCCGCCATCACGATCAAAGACCTCGCCACCCGCGAGCAACAAGAAGGCAACATCGCCGATCTGCTAACGTTAGTCGGCGCCCCCTCCCACTTAAAACTGAACACTTAAAACTTAAAACTTCCGACAATGCGCACCCACCACTGCAACGAACTCCGCACACAACACGCCGGCGAAACCGCAACCCTCATCGGTTGGGTCAACTCCACACGCGACCACAAGGGCGTCATCTTCATCGACATCCGCGACCGCGAGGGCGTCACCCAGGCGGTGTTCCGCAGCGAGGAAAACGCCACCGCCGCCGAACTCTCCCACAGCCTGCGCCACGAAGACGTCGTACAAGTCACCGGCACCGTCGCCGCACGACCGGAAATCGAAGGCCAAACCACGGCCAACCCGAACATCGAAACGGGCCAGATCGAACTGGTCGCCACCGAGTTGAAAGTGATCAACCGCTCGGAGGTGCTACCCTTCCAGCTCGACAAAGAACTCTCCAACGAAGACATCCGCCTCAAGCACCGCTACCTCGACCTGCGTCGCCCGCGCATGGCACGCAACCTGCGCGTCCGCCACAAAGTCAGCAAAGCCGTCCGCGACCACCTCGACGCCGAGGGCTATATCGAGATCGAAACACCGATCCTCAGCAAAAGCACCCCGGAGGGCGCACGCGATTTCCTCGTCCCCTCGCGCCTCAACCCCGGGAACTTTTACGCCCTTCCACAAGCACCACAACAATACAAACAACTGCTGCAGGTCGCCGGCGTCGAAAAATATTTCCAGATCGCCCGCTGCTTCCGCGACGAAGACCTGCGCGCCGACCGCCAGCCCGAGTTCACCCAAATCGACGTCGAAGCCTCCTTCGTCTCCGCCGACGACATCATGGCGCTGATCGAGGGCCTGCTCGCGCGCTGCTTCAAAGACGCGCTCGACACCGACATCGACAGCCCCTTCCCGCGCCTCACCTACCAAAAGGCCATGGATCGCTACGGCAGCGACAAACCCGACCTGCGCTTCGGCATGGAACTCACCGACCTCGGCGCAGTATTCGCCGACAGCGGCTTCAAGGTCTTCAGTGGCGCGCTCGCCTCCGGTGGCGTCGTCAAAGCGATCAACGCCAAAGGCTTCGCCTGCATCACCACCGGCCAAATCAATAGACTAACAGAAACCGCACAGCTACACGGCGCGCGCGGGCTCGCCTTTATCAAAATCGAAGGAGGCGAGTGGAAATCACCGATCGTCAAATTCTTCAGCGACGCCGAAAAAGAAGCACTCACCGCCGCCATGGGCATCGAAGAAGGCGACCTCATCCTCTTCGGCGCCGGCGACTGGGACACCGTCTGCGAGGTGCTCGGCCGCATCCGCCTAGAATGCGCCAAACACCTCAAAATCACCGAAGGCAACGACGATCTCAAGTTCCTCTGGGTCACCGATTT
>QIKC01000103.1 GCA_003232855.1 Verrucomicrobiales bacterium | reverse complement strand
ACCGAGCGAGAGCCAACGCCCGATGTCCTCCTCCTCTTGCAAACAAATTCGGGTCAACATGCCGAACACCGGGGCGGTGAAGGCGCGGAATTTTCGGTATCGACGCTCTGAACGCGGCGATAGCCGGGCGTTGACCAGCGACACTTCCAAACCGCGCCGCCGCGCAAACCCGACCAGATTGGGCCAGACTTCGGCCTCGATCATAACCAGCGCCCGTGGATCGATGACGCCGATCGCTCGCCGGGCAATCGGCCAGAAATCGACTGGGTTATAGATCGCCACATCGGCCTCCGAGCGGTCGGCGATGGCGAACCCGGTGGGCGTGGTGGTCGAAATCACCACCGACAGTTCGGGCTGGATCCGACGCAGGGCGGCGATCAACTTCGTGGCGATATTTACCTCGCCGACGCTGACCGCGTGGATCCAAATCGGGCGGTCGAGCGCCGCCAGGGCAGCCGCTTTCTCCGGACGGTAGCGGGCAAAGCGCTCGCCGAACCCATTCCCGTAATTGCCGCGACGCAACATTTTGAGCAAGTAGCCAGGCAACGACAGCAGCAGCGCGAAGGGCAGCAGCAGGTTGTAGATGAGCAGGACGATGCGGCGGTTCATCTGCGGGGACCGGCTTGGTGATCTTGGCGATCAATCGTCACGACGACGGTAGAGCGCGAGTTGGGTATCCCCATACTCGCGTAGGTCGAAGGGTTCGAGTCGCTCATCGTGGGGATACTCCCCCGCACCCTTGCGCGATTCAAGGAGAAGTGTCGCCTGCGGTGCCAAGATCTCGATCAGGGCGGCGGAGAGCGCCAGCACCGCCGCCGGATCCGGGGCGCCGCGTTGCGCATAGGGCGGATCGGCAAAAACCAAATCGTAGCTGCCAGCGGCGCCGCGCAGGAAGCGCCCGACCTCGGCGCAACGCACCTCGCCACCGGCCAGCCGCGCTTTGGCGAGATTCGCGCGCACCGCCTCACAAGAGGCGCGGGCGCGATCGACGAAGAGGCAGGATTTCGCCCCGCGGCTGAGCGCCTCGATCCCCAGAGAGCCCGAGCCGGCGTAGAGATCGAGGCAGCGAGCGTCGGGCACGCGGTCGCCGAGCACCGAGAACAGCGCCTCGCGCACGCGGTCGGTGGTCGGGCGCACATCCGCGCCCGGGACGCGCAGCGGGATGCCGCCGGCGCTGCCCGCGATGATCCTCATTCCCCCGTCCCCCCAGTGACGTCGGCCAGACCGGCGTCTTGAAAAAATTTCCGCAACAGGCTGGTGATGGGCATCGCCTCGCCACGGTTCCAAAAATCGGCCAACGGCTGCGCGATGCTGCCGCCCACCCGGAAGTCGTGATAATACCATTCGGTCTCCGGCAGGCGGCGGAAGCTCACCTCGCCACCGGCATTCGCCGCCCCGCGCCCGATCGCGCCGCGCAGATCGCCAGCGGCGTAAAGGCGGGCGATTAGGTCGAGCCCGCCATCGCGGCCGAGGCGCCCGGAGGATTTGATCCACAGCCCTCCCGTGCGCGCGCCCGCCTCGCTTAGCAAAAGATTGCCACGTACCAAATCGATCATCGCCTCGACATCCGTCACCGCCATTTCGCCGTCTGCAATCTTCACCCTGACCTCCGAAGCCGATATTGCAATGCGCGCGCGTGTGTCACCCGGAGCCGCCGCCAGACCTTGGATGCGCACCTTCGCCCGACCCTCGCCACTCAACAATTCCACCGGGACATCGTCACCGAGATCTCCCACCAGTGCACTCAGATCAATGTCGCCCGCGGAAAACTCCGCCGTGAATGGATTTCCTGGTCGTGTCGTTTCGACCTTGGCGTTACCGCGCACCACGCCGCCGTCGAACGGTAACTCGACGTCGCGAATCTCGATTCCCATCGGCTTCCAACTCACCTGCGCACTCCCCGAACCGGCGACGCGACGCCAACGACACCGCACCCAGCCGCACCGTCCCCGCCAGATACACCCCCGCCTCCCCCGGCGGCAGCAGCTCGAACTCGAGCGCCTCGACGGTCGCCACCGGGCGCCCACCGGCGCGGTCCTCGATGACGATCTCGCCGCCGCTCATTTTCACTTTTGCCAAAAGGAACCCGCGCTGGATCGCCGACGCTGCCGATGAGGCGGGCGGCGTGGGCGCGGGCGCCGCAACGCCGGTGCCAGATGGCGCGGGCGCGGGCGCAGGCGCTGGAACCGGCTCCACCGTCGGGGCGGGCACGGACGCGGGAGCTTGCACGGGAACGTTCGAAGCCACTCGGATCGCCTGCGGCTCCGGCAGCGATAGGGAAAATTTTGGCCGCAGGCATTCCACCTCGCCGATCTCGACATCGCCGCCGGCCAACCACTGGCGCACGAATTTCAACGGCGCCACCCGCACACGCACATCGGTGACCAGCACCGGCGCCCCCTCCTGGCCGACGCGAACATTGTTCAGCCGCCCTCCAGACCATGGCCAGTAGCTGCCCCACCCGATCCGCACCGGCTGCCCGAGCTGGCCCGCCGCCATCCGCTGCAGCTTACCCTTCAGCGGCGGCACGTTGATCGCCACATTAACTAACAAAAGCCCGCCAACCACGAGACAAAGCGAAACCAAAGCCAGTCGGCGCAGTCGGCTGATCCACTTTTTCCGGCGAAGCATCGGGGACGATACGGGGTGCTTAGAGTTTGAACAGGGGGAAAATCGCTCAGCCATCGACAGGCTTCGCCACCTGCCGCAGATCCTCCGCCCGCAGCCAAAACACCTCGCCACCACTCCCGTCCGCCCTCAGCTCCACGCGGAGAAAACGGCGATCACCGCCGGGCAGCACCTCGATCTCCCAACCCTCCGCAGCCAGCTCGATCTCACGCACGCCGCGCACCAGTTCGGGCTCGGCGATCGATTGTTGGAACGCGTACTCACGCAACGCCTGCACCGCATCTGCGACCACCACCTTGCCACCGTCGCCCAAAGAGCGCCAACGCCCACCGATCTGCTCCTGCCCCACCGCCGCCACGCTACCCGGCGGCACCTGCCTGTCGGCAACGTCGATCCCACTGCGAGCAGCGAAATAGATCGACCCAAAAAACACCGGCACTGCGGCAAACGATATCACTCCACGAATCACGTGCCGACCGCGCCCGGCCGTGGGCGAACCTGTCGACACACCGCTCACTTCGAATTGGCGCTGTCGGAAATTTTCTGACTCCCCGCATCGAGCACTTCACGCTCTTCATCCGAAAGACTGCCGAACCCCTCGCGGTTGATCTTGTCCAAAATGGGGTCGATCTCCGCACTAACAAAATCCGCACCCGCCCGCCGAGACTTCTTCACCTCGCTGGCGGTGACCGTCCTACGCCGCTTCGCCTTGGAACGACTCGCCACCATCCCCCGGCGCTCCGACTTTGCCCGCTGATCGGCCAGACCCTCCCGAGTCAACTTCACGCCCCCGAGTCCCGAGAGACGGATATAGAGGAACCCGACAAGGGCGCCACCGAGATGCGCGGCGTGAGCGACACCAGAGACCATCGGCACATCGGCACCCGCTCCGGCCACCAGCCCGATCACCATGAACAGCACCGAAATCCCAACCAGCCCGTAGGCCAAGTACTTGAGCCGCAGCCGGACGGGGATAATAAAATAGAGCAACATCGTCACCTGCTGCTCCGGCAGCAACGTCGCCAAAGCGACCAACAAACCAAAGCCACACGCCGAAGCTCCCACCACAGGATTCGGCCACAGGAAAATCTGCAACACACCGCCCAACAAACCCGCCAGAAAATAAATCCGCAGAAAATGCCGCCTCCCCACCATCGCCAGCACCGCGCGACCGCAGCTATAGATGATGATAATGTTGAACAAGATGTGCAACAGACTGCCGTGGACAAACATGTAAGTCACCAAGGTCCAGACCTGCCCCTGCCCGAACACCAGCTCCCGGCTCGCCTCCCCCCACGGCAAAAACGTTTCGATGCCCCGCTCACGCACCAACGTCCCGCCCAACCCGAAAACGTACTGCAGGACGAAAACCCCGACGTTGATCGCGATGAGGATCATCAGCGGCGACAGCGCCTCGCGACGGCCACCCGCCCCCCCGCGACGCCCACCCCAGCCGATCCCCGCCTGATCATCAGACTGCATATAATCTCGGTCGGATAATCCCACAGGGTCGTGTCGTGATAAAAATTTAGGCGGCGATAGCAGCAGAGGGCGCCGCGCCGGGCGGCCAATGAAGCACAGCGTCCGGCGATTGTCGAACCGACAGCCACCCACAGCCCTAGACATCACCGATACGCGAGTCTATGATGGCCCCCCGCCAGACCCGGGACCCCATCATATGAAGGCATTTCGCTTCGCTACACTCGCAGCCCTATCCGTTCTGATACCCGCCACCGCGCTGGCGCAGGACGCAAATAAAACGATCAACGATCACCCCGCCACGCAGGTGACCTTCGGCTACCTGCGCAGTGCCATGGGACAAAATTGGCAAAAGGCCGCCGACCTGATCGAACCCGCCTCGCTGGAATCGCTCAAGGGTCGCTACATTTTGCGCATCAAAGCCTCCGCCACCCTCGACGAAGAAATCGCCCACGTCCGCAGGCTGGACTGCTCCAACCTCAAAGAGGTCGAAGCCCTGTCCGCCAAACAATTCTACATCCTCTACCACAAAGGAATACAAAAACGCTTCAGCGTCGATCAGGCCAAACTCGACCAAATCCTCGCCACCCTCGCCGTCAAGCTGCTGAGCCTCGCCGAGGAAAAGGTTCAGAATAACGAGATGTGCCACATCCTCGTCCGCACCCGACACTCCAACAGCGACAAGCAAATTTCCGCCCTCGATCTGGTTTCCCTCATCAAAGTCGACGACGACTGGAAAGTCACGCTCAACGCTCAGGAACCCATCGTAAAGACGCTCGCCAACGCCCCAAAGTAAACGGGGGATTCGTCGCCCCAACGGGAACCAAACCCGCTGCCAACGAATCCCCATCCCCCGCACCCGCACCCGCACCCGCGGAAAAACAGGCGAACACCGCAGCCCCGCGAAAGACGGGGCTGCTGGTAGCGAAACAGCCGGAGCTATCTCTTTCCGTCACCTCATCCCCTCGGGAGATCGTCCTCCCCGAACCGGAAATCGCCCAGCACAGCCTGACCGCAGACGGCACCGAAATCATCCTGTTCCCCGACGCCGCAGCAAAACTCGCAAACAAAGAAGCCCCTGTCGCCGACGACGAGCTACCCGTCGATTCCGCGAAAAATTCGCCCGTCAAAATTGCCCTCTGGGTGATATCCACCTGCATGGCGATCGCCTTTTTCATCGCTCGATCTCGCTCCCGGCGACGGAACCAATCGCCCTCCGACCTTCCCGCCCCTCCCTCGACACATGGCAAATTTCGCGGTTGATCCGATTTCTTCAATTTTTCCAAATCTCTAACTCACGAAAATACGCCGTTTGCGGATTTTTCGGCAATTTTCACTGGACAATCTTCCCACTTACCGGACTGTTGTCCAGAATTTGGCAACTTTCGACCCAATTATATTATGAGCACAACTGAAATGGACGGAGCGCAGGCGATCATCACCACCTTGGACAAGCTTGGGATAGAATACATCTTTGGCTATTCAGGCGGCGCGGCACTGCCGATTTTCGACGCCCTCGAAACAGTCGACTCGAACATCAAGTTCATCCTCTCCCGCCACGAGCAAGGCGCCTGCCACATGGCCGACGGCTACGCCCGCGCCACCGGCAAACCCGCCGCAGTTCTCGTCACCAGCGGCCCGGGCGCCGGCAACACCATCACCGGCATCATGACCGCGCAGATGGACTCGATCCCGATGCTCATCATCACCGGCCAGCAGGTCACTTGGATGCTCGGTAAAGACGCGTTCCAAGAAGCCGACACCTTCGGCATCACCATCCCCGTGGTGAAACACAACGTGCTGGTGCGCGAAACCAACGCGCTGCCTAAAGCCATCAAAGAAGCCTACCACATCGCCACCACCGGGCGCCCCGGTCCAGTGCTCATCGACGTCCCCAAAAACGTCAGCCAAGACCCCTTCACCGGCGACCTCGATCCCGAAATCGACCTCCCCGGCTACAAACCCGAGATCTCCTTCACCATCGACAGCGCCTCCGTCGACGCCGCCGCCGAACTGATCTCCCACGCCAAGCGGCCACTCATCCTCGCCGGACACGGCGCCATGATCGCCGGCGCCGAGGCCGAGCTCATGCAGCTGGCCACCACCCTCAACTGCCCGGTCACCAATACCCTGCTCGGCAAAGGCGTATTCCCCGAAGCGCACGACCTCGCCCTCGGCATGCTCGGCATGCACGGCACCGCCTACGCGAATAAAGCAGTGTGCGAATGCGACCTCCTGATCAACGTCGGCTCGCGCTTCGACGACCGCATCATCGGCCAGGCCGACAAATTCTGCTCCGGCGCCAAGATCATCCACATCGACATCGACCCCTCCGAAATCGGCAAAATGATCCGCACCGACGTGGCGATCATCGGCGACGCCAAAGTCGCCCTCACCCAACTCAACGAGAAGATCGCCCCACTCGAAACCACCGACTGGCTGGCGACGCTAGACGGCTACAAGAAAAAATTCCCCCTCGGCTACCGCAAGCAAGGCGGCCTGCGCATGCAACAGGTGCTCGACGAAATCTACCAGCTCACCGGCGGCGACGCAGTGGTCACCACCGATGTCGGCCAGCACCAAATGTGGGCCGCCCAGTTCTATAAGACCGCCGCCCCCTTCGACTGGATCAGCTCCGGCGGCGCCGGCACCATGGGCTTCGGTTTCCCCGCCGCCATCGGCGCCCAATTCGGGCGCCCAGGGAAAACCGTCATCGCCGTAGTCGGCGACGGCGGCTACCAAATGACCCTCTGCGAGTTAGCCACCGCCGCCCTGCACAAGCTGCCAGTGAAAATCTTGGTACTCAACAACCACTACCTCGGCATGGTGCGCCAGTGGCAGGAACTCTTCTTCGACAACCGCGAATCCGGCGTCGATCTCGAAGGCAACCCCGACTTCGTCAAACTCGCCGAAGCCTACGGAGTCAAAGGCTTCAACATCAAACGCCCCGCCGACGTCGGCAAAATCCTACAGAAAGCGCTCGACTACAACGACGGCCCCTGCGTGATCAACGTCGAATGCATCAAAACGGAAAACGTCTTCCCGATGATCCCCGCCGGCGCCACCCTCGAAGAAATGCTCATCGAACCCCCAAAGCACAAAATGGCCAAACCCGTCGGCTCGACCTAAAAGAAGCATTCAAAATAGGAAACTCCAATTCGCCAATCACCGCTCGATCCTAACTCCTGCCCCCTTGACCCTTGAGCCTTGACCCTTGACCCTTGACCCTTGACCCTTGACCCTTGACTCTTAACCCCACCATGTCCCAAACAATCGTCACCACCGACACCAAACTCCCGCCGCGCCCCGACATCCTCGGCGGCCACACCTTGAGCATGTTGGTCAACAACCAGCCCGGAGTGCTCATGCGCATCTGTCAGGTATTCGCCCGCCGCGCCTACAACCTCGACTCCGTCGTCGTCTCCAAAGGCCGCGACCCACAGTTCTCCCGGCTCACCCTCGGCATCAGCGGCGACCCGGCCGGCCTCGACCAAATCATCAAACAGTGTACCAAGCTCATCGACGTCATCCATTGCTACGAGCACCAGGAAGCCCACTCCGTCACCAAAGAGCTCACCCTCATCAAGATCCTCTGCGCCCCCACTGAACGCGCCGAAATCTTGCAAGTCCTCGAACACTTCAACGCCAAGACCGTCGATCTGACCGAAACGTCAATGGTCGCCATGGTCAGCGGCGACTCCGACAAAGTGGACGCCGCCGTGCAGCTCCTCTCCAAATTCGAGATCATCGAGACCGTACGCACCGGCAAAGTGGTCATGGCGCGAGGCGACACCGCGACGTAGAAAGCGACGTAAAACGAAAAGCCTTTCCGTCCGCCTCAGCCCGGAGCGGTAGCAATTACCTGTCACTGAAATTTTCCTTGTGACGAGTTCGAGAGGGTCTGTGTTCAGGTTGCCGCAGTAGAAGTAGACAGCGGTCTTGAAAACTACATCGTCGGTTGAATGGAATAGATTCCTTTGGTCGAACAATAAGCTTCCTCGATGCCCCAGTGTTTCTTCTCGTGTCCGGCACCCCAGGTGTCGGAAAAAATAATCTCTTTTTTGGCGGTGTTGTAACCGATGATCATCCGCATGTGGCCACCACGGCTCTGATCAATACGCACGGGTTCTTTGTATATCCCAAGCGTTACTGTCCATAAAAGAGGGATGCCGGCATTGATGGAACGCATGATCTCGGCATCGAATTTTTTAATGCCACTGCGGCTTCTGAGGCGGGTGGTTTTGAGAATTTCGGGGTCGAAATAATCAAAATTATGCCAATGATTCACACTGGAACCCGTGGGGACTTCTTTAGCATCGGCCCTTTTGGCGATGCGGTTGTAGTCTTCGCTCAGATCGCTCATATCCTTATAGTCCATGGCGTTGTGGGTTTTGATGCGCATCTTGAAGCGACCAACAATGCTTTTGAGTGCGTCGATCATAGCATCTGTATTCGTGCCGCCGCTTGCAGATGAACCGGCCATCTGCGCGATCTCATGCTGATCGACTTGCAGTCCATAATAGCCAAACATTCTCGCTGTGGCGGCGACCACGCAATATCCCTTCTGGCCCTGATCTACCATGGGAATTCCCTTGATGTAAACGTCGCCATCTTCACGCACAACGTTGGCCGGCAGGTCGGATTTTTTTACACGTTTCTCCGAGCCTGAGAGCCGCTCTTCCATAAAACTTTTTTTCACCACCGGAGCCACTCTCAACCGAATAAACTCACCGTGAAAAGGCCTTTTCCTAGCACTGTATTCAAGTAGATAAGCAACATCTGGAGTGCTCCAAACAACTCCGGAAGTCTTAACTGCGGATTTGTTGTTACGCGATCTTCGTTCAGGTTTGACATTGCTAATGTCGCTTATTATTTTATTCCACGTCTGCAATTTCTCATTGAATTTTTCTGCGTTGCTAATCAGCCCATCATCCCCGCGATTGTATATGGACAGTTGGACTTGTTTCGGAACCCCGTCTGCAAAGGTAACGATGGTTTCACCGATTTCGCCTTCTTCGACAGATAATTTTTCCACTCCCCCCGAAATACGAGCTGAGTCTTTGGTATCTGATGTCCAACGGAACCCTAGATGGTCATAACGATCCATGAACGCGTCTTGGGAAAGTTTCCAAAACTCAGGACTGCTGAGGATTGTTCCAAGTGTGGCTCGCTCGTCTTGGTCACCTTGTGCTTGTACAGCAAACGGAAGGGCAAACGGAAGGAAGGCGAGAGTAAAAAATAGCGAAAGGGTATTCAATTTCATAAAAAACGAGCTATTTACAGGAAAAATATAGCTGCCGTATTTTACTACGCAAGCCCATTTTCAAATTTGAAAGGATTAAAGCGGTGACAAATACCCGGCAAGTCCCTGTCACTAAAATCTTGTAATTTAAAGCTGACGACGGATTTTTTGACAAAATAAACGGAATTTACAGAATTTACAGAATTATTGGAACGCGAACTTGCACCCTTTGATCGCGAGGCGCACCGTCCACGTCCAGCGCATGAACGCAGAGAGAAATTCGTCAGGATCGATGGCTGCGAACACGCGCCCGAAGGTGTCGTGGCTGGGGATGCCGCCCGGTAATTCGAGGAAACCCTTCAACCACTTTTCTCGTGCACGTGCGAACTCGGCCATCGCGGTGAAATCGCTTTGCCCGCAGAGCATGCTGCAGAGACCGATGGTGAGAATATCACAGAGCTTGTGTTCCCTCCTCCTCTCCACCCGGGGATCTTTGATGGAGGATAGGATCGTGACAAGACTCTCTGTTTTACTGCGTTTTCTTTTAGCCATTCACCACCTTCAGTGATGTTATGGAATCGGTCCAGTAGTAATTTCATAATTACTGTATGCGTGAGCCCTG
>QIKC01000277.1 GCA_003232855.1 Verrucomicrobiales bacterium | reverse complement strand
CACTCCGCCGTCTGCGCCCTTGGTGCCGAGCCCGAGCCCGGCGACACAGGCGAGGATTACTAGCACGGCGAGAAAGCCCTCGGTCAGCATCGACCCGTAGCCGACAAATTGGGCGTCGCTTTCGCTCTTGAGCTGCTTCGAGCTGGTGCCGCTGGAGACCAGGCAGTGAAAGCCGCTGATGGCGCCGCAGGCGATGGTGATGAACAGGAAAGGGAAGATCCAAGGCGCGCCCGCGGGAGCGTCATCGCCAATCCGCATTGCCGGCGCGACGATTTCCAAAGCCGGCCGCGCGCCGTCGGCATCAATCGGTGCACCGCCCCAGATGCCGGCGACCACCAGCCCTATCATCACCAGACCGATGGCGCTCAGTAGTTGCAGGCTATTGATAAAATCGCGCGGCTGCAGCAGCGTCCACACCGGCAGCACCGAGGCGATGTAAGAATAGATCAGCAGGACGATCACCCAAGTGAGCACCGACCAGCCGGCCAGCGTGTTGTTGAAATCGCCAAGCAGGCCGACATTGCCGAAATAGACCGAGAGATACATCACCGTCAGCGCGATTATTGAAGGAATGAGAATGCTCTTGCCCTGACGGTGGATCATCAGGCCGATGGCCACGGCGATCGGGATCTGCACCAAGCAGGGGAGAATCGCGGCAGGGTACATCTTGAACACGGCGGCGATGACTAGGCCGAAGATCGCCAGCACGATGGTCAAAGCCATGAACAGGATCGTCAGAAAGAGCACCCGCGTGCGCGGGGCGAGCACCCGCCCGGCGACGTCGCCGATGGTCTGTCCGCGGTTGCGCATCGACACCACCAGCGAGCCGAAATCGTGTACCGCACCGATCAATATTGAACCAAAAAGCACCCAAAGCAGCGCCGGAACCCACCCCCAAATGACCGCCAGTGCCGGGCCGACGATGGGGCCGGTGCCGGCGATGGAGGTGAAGTGGTGACCGAAGATGATGCCCCTCTTGGTCGGCACGTAATCGACATCGTCACGCAGCTCGACGCTGGGCACAAGGGCATCGGGATCCAGCTTGAAGATTTTGCGAGCGAGGAAACGCCCGTAGGTGTGGTAGGCGACGAGGTAGAGAACGAGCGCGCCGATGGCGATAGCGAGGGTGGGCATGGCGGATTGGTTGATTGGTTGATTTGGAAATTGGTTGATTGGGGTAGGAGCCAGACGGTTGAAAACCGTCGCCACAATTGGTTGATTGGGGGATTGGCGTGGTGATTAGTAGGGTGGGCGGCGACCTACGCACCCAATCACCCAATCATCTAATTGACCAATCATCCAACTAACCAATGGACCAGTTCTTCGTTTGTTTCCTCCTGATTGTCGTCTTCGCGGCGTTCGTGCGAGAGTGGTTTCCGCCGGACATGGTGGCGATGGGGGCATTCGTGCTGCTGATGGTGTCGGGGGTTTTGACGGCGGACGAGGCACTTTCGGTGTTCTCGAACCCGGCGCCGATCATTATCGCCTGCATGTTCATCCTCAGTGCCGCTCTTGAGCGCACGGGCACGATCGACGCGCTCGGGGGGTGGTTTGAGAAAGCGGCGGGGAGCCGCGAGAAGCGCATCCTCATCGTCCTCATGGCGGTGGTGGCCGTGCTGTCCGCGTTCGTGAACAACACGCCGGTGGTGGTGGTTTTCCTGCCGATCGTTTTGGCCTTATCGAGGAAACACAACTTGGTGGCCTCGCGCTTTCTCATCCCCTTGTCCTATGCGGCGATCGTCGGCGGCACCTGCACCATCATCGGCACCTCGACCAATCTCATCGCGGCGGGCATCGCGGAGAAATCGGGCGATCCGCGGCTCGCCGAATTCGGCATGTTCGAAGTCTCGCGACTGGGGATCGTTTTCGTCGCGATCACGTTTCTCTACATGTACTTCGTTGGCAGGCATTTGCTGCCCGACCGGATCACGCTTTCCACCTTATTCGAGGCGGAGGAGGGGAAGGAGTTCCTCACCGTCGCGGTGGTGGGCGAGGCGTCGCCGTTGGTTGGCAAGACCATCGGCAATACGCGGCTGGCGAAAATTCGCGAGTTCCGAATCATCGAAGTGACGCGGCGCGGGGCGCGGCTGGAGACGCCGCTGAACAAAATCGCCTTCGAGGAGGGCGACCAGCTGCTGGTAAAGAGTCGCGTCGCCGGCGTGATCGACGCCGGTGAGACGGCGGGACTGGAGATCGGAGATGCCGGCGATCTCGGTCTGAAGCGGCTGCGAACCGATTCAGCCGTGCTGATGGAGGGGATTATCGGCCCGGGCTCGTCGCTGGTCGGGCAGTCGCTCAAGGAACTCAACTTCCGCCAGCGTTTCGGTGTCCTAATCCTCGCCGTGCACCGTCGCGGGGTGAACTTGAAGGAGCGTTTCGAGGCGGTTAAGCTGGCCTTTGGCGACACGCTTTTGGTAGAGGGGCCGGTCGACCGGATGAATAGCCTTTTTCAAGAACGCGATTTCATCAACCTCTCGCAACCCAAAGCGCGCCCCGTCCGGCGCTCGAAGGTGCCCTTCGCGATCGGCGCGCTGTTGTTATTCATGATCTTCGGCGCGCTCAAACTTTCGCCACTCATCGTGCTGGCACTGGCGGCGGCGTTGCTCGTATTGTTTACTCGCTGTATCGAACCGAGCGAGGCTTATGAGGCGGTTGAGTGGAAAGTCATCTTCATGATTTTCGGGATGTTAGGGATGGGGATGGCGTTAGAGAAGACAGGTCTGGCAGCGGACGTGGCCAATTGGGCGACGGATATCGCCGGCGGCTATGGCCGAGTGGTGATGATTTCCATCATCTATTTGCTGGCGGCTGTGCTCACCGAATTGATCAGCAACAATGCGGTGGCGGCTCTGTTGACCCCGATCGCCATTAGCGTCGCCGCCGCACTCGGCGATGCCGACCCGCGCGCGTTTGTGATCGCGGTCATGTTTGGCGCCAGCGCCAGCTTCTCGACCCCGATAGGCTATCAAACCAACACCTATGTCTATGGGGCGGGCGGTTATAAATTCACCGACTTCGCACGTGTCGGGGTGCCGTTGGCCTTTCTCCTATGGGTTGCTGCGAGCGCGCTTATCCCGTTGATGTGGAAGGGGTAATGGACGTGATCCAGATTCAGGTTGAGCGGATCCTGAGAGAGTAATTTCGGTTGCGAATCGAGGCAATGGGTTCTACAGATGGCGCTCCCGAAATCTGGAGATCGCGAACAGCCATTTAATGGTGGTTGAAAAATTCGTGCAAACCCGAATTAATCCGTTTAACAACAAAGAGTTAGAGATGGCAACAAAATCCCCCTCAAAGAAGAAAGTAGCCGCCAAAAAGGTGTCGGCGAAGAAGAAGGCTCCCGCCAAGAAAGCTTCGGTCAAGAAGACCTCAGCAAAGAAAAAGGCGCCCGCCAAAAAGCTCCCGGCTAAGGTCTCGGCAAAGAAAAAGGCAGTAGCCAAGAAGGCTCCTGTCAAAAAGAAGGCGCCCGCTAAGAAAGTAGCCGCCAAGAAGGCGCCCGTGAAGAAGAGTGCTGCCGGGAAAAACGGAGTGGTGGAGCTGAAGGAAGAGCTTCCCGAAGACGATGGGTTTCCGCCGATTCCAGTGCGCCCGAAACGTGGCAAAGCGCACAAGCTGACGAAATTTGAGGAGCAGCAGAAGCAGAAATTGCTGAACCTTCGCGATTCGCTCGTCGATGCGATGAATGGCGTCGCCAAGGAGAACCTGCGAGCGGGAGGTGACGGCAGCGATAATTCCGCCTTCGGCATGCACCAAGCGGACGCGGGCAGCGATGCCTACGACCGTGATTTCGCACTTAATTTGCTCTCTCAGGAGCAGGATGCGCTGCATGAAATCGAGGAAGCGCTGAAGCGTATCGAGTTCGGCAGTTACGGAATTTGCGAAATAAGCGCCAAAAAAATCATGCACGCCCGGCTCGAAGCGATCCCGTTCACCCGCTATACAGTGGACTGTCAGGCGCAGATCGAGCGTGAGAATGGGGGCAGAGGTGGTCGCCGTCCGCCCGTGAGAACGATGCAGGGAATATTAGGTGATGGATCCGCGCTTGAAAGTGCTTCGAGTTCGGTATAGGATCAGCGCCCTTCACTAAAAATACGAATAAATGGCCCGCGATATCATCATTTTAGAGTGCACCGAAGCCCGAGGGGAAGGCAAACCGCCCTCTCGCTACACGAGCACCCGCAACAAGAAGAGCCTACGGACGCCCGGTCGTCTCGAAAAGGTCAAATACAACCCGTTTCTCAAGCGACGCACACTGCATCGCGAGCTTCGATAGTGAGCCCAAGGCATAACCACACCCTCTGATTCTGATGGAACCGAAAACTGAACAGCGCGCATATAATTTCCGCCGAGCGAATCGCAAGATGCCCCGGCGCCGTCTGGACATCCCCGTCGAGGCGATCGATTACAAGAACCCCGACGTCCTGACGCTCTTCACCACCGATACGGGAAAAATCCTGCCGCGGCGGGTGACCGGTGTCTCGGCGAAGATGCACCGCAGGATCAGCCGGGAGATCAAGCGTTCGCGAGCGGTGAACCTTCTCAAGTAGAAGTTCCCCCGTCGCTGATTTCGCGACAATACCCATTTTTTCCGGAAAAGGCTTCGCGTTTTGCGGAGCCTTTTCTATTGCTGGTAGGGAGATGCAGGAACTCAAAGACACCCAGAACGAACCGGACGAACGCAATCTCGCGATCGACCGCGTCGGGGTGAAATCGCTGCGCTATCCGATCGAGATCAAGGATAAGGCCAACGAGGTGCAGAGCACGGTGGCGACCGTGTCGATGGCGGTCGATCTCCCGCATCACTATAAGGGCACCCACATGAGCCGCTTCATCGAGGTGCTCAGCGCCCACGGCCCGCAGCTCAGCGTGCGCGACATGTCCGCCATTCCGGGGGAGTTGCTGGAGCGGCTCGAGGCGGAGCGTGCGCATATCGTGATCGATTTTCCCTTCTTCTTATCCAAGGCGGCACCCGCGACTGGCGAGCGCGGGCTGATGGACTACGGGGTGAAATTTGAGATCGACGCCACGCGCGACAAGATCGACTGCATGGTGACGGTGGAGGTGCCAGTGACGACGCTCTGCCCGTGCTCTAAGGCGATCAGCGATCGCGGCGCGCACAACCAGCGCGGGCTAGTTACCCTGGCGATACGGTTCGACCGCCCGATCTGGATCGAGGATCTGGTGAAACTGGTTGAGTCCTGCGCCAGTTCGGAGCTCTACAGTCTGCTGAAGCGCCCGGATGAGAAAGTCGTGACCGAGCGCGCCTACGACAATCCGGTGTTCGTCGAGGATCTGGTGCGTGCCATCGCAGCAAAATCGAACGAGCAGCCGGACATCCTCTGGTACCGGGTGGAGGCGGAGAATTTTGAGTCGATCCACAACCACAACGCCTACGCGATGATCGAGAAAGACTCTGCGGCCCGGCGTTGAGGTCGTCGTATCGAACGGGTTCTGACCAAGTTAGGGGATCTTGGGCGTGGGCACTGCTTCTGGCGCTGCCGGTGGGGCGAGCGCTGCGCTGCGGGTGATCTCCGCCGTCTTTTCGAGGCTGTCGATATACGTGCGAACCGCGTCCTGCTGGCGGCTGGTTTCGATTTGTTTCGCCACCTCGTCGCGCACCTCGTCGAGCGTCCGTTGGCCTGCTTCGTTCTTCGAGGTGACCTTAATGATATGGAACCCGAACTGGGTTTCGATGATCGCCCCGATCTCGTCGATCTCCTGGGTGAAAGCGGCTTCCTCGAACGCGGGAACCATCTGGCCGCGACCGAACGAGCCGAGATCACCGCCGTTTGTCCCGCTAGGGCAATCGGAGTGCTCTTTGGCTAGCTTGGCGAAGTCGGCGTCCTTTGTTTCGACGAGCTGCTTATGGAGTTTTTCGATTTCGGCCCGCTTGGCCGCTTTGCCCGCATCGTCTGTGGCAGGGTCGGTCTTTAGCAGAATGTGGCTGGCGGTCACTCCCTCATTCACCGTGAATTTCGCTTTATTTTCTTCATAGAATTTGGTGACTTCTTCGTCGGTCACTTTTTCTAGCGCATCGATTTTCGATTGCACGAGGGCGCCGATGCGAAGTTCGTCGGTCACCTCGGCGGTGAACGAATCCTCCGTGTGGCCGATGCTTTTCGCGTAGTCGGCGAATACCGTACCCGGGGGGAGCGAGCTTTTGACTTGGGCGAGCGACTTCTCGAGCTCGGCCGGATCCGGCTCAATTTTCGCGGCGATCGCAGCGTCGAGCAGAAGCCTGCGTGCGATCAGCTCTTCGGCCATGCGCGGCATCGATTGCTGCATCATCATCTCGCGCTGCTCAGCGGGCATCGCATCGATCTGTGGGCCGAAACGCATCCGCAATCCACGCTCGACATCGGCGGTGGTGATCGCGGTGCCGTTGACGGTGGCCAGCTCGGTCGGTGCAGGTGTGGCCTTCGCGTCGGTCTCCTCGTCGGGGGCAGCGCTGGCGAAAGCGGGCAGGATAATGGCGATGGCGATGGCGATGGCGGCGGCGGCGAGCAGGGGGGCGTTTTGGAGTTTCATGGTATCAAATAGGTGAAATTTTGCAGCGGAATGACTCGGGTTGATTTGGGGAGCTGACAAATGATCATTTCGAAATTTTGGGTCGCTGCGGAGGTGCGTTTCTTGCGGGTTGAATTAAGGTGGGGCGAGTATTGAAAATCGTCAAACCATCGAAAAAAGGGGAACGGACGCCGCTCGGGCGAAGCGTCGCCGTGGTGGCGAAGGTTTGTTGCCTGCTGGTGTGGCTGTGGGCTTGTGGTGCCCTGCACTATCGCGTCGGGTTAGCGCCCGCTCTAGCGGTGGTTGCGTTTCTGGCGCTTCCCGTCGTCGTTTTGCGTTGGCCAAAATTTCGCCTGGCGGTGATCGCCACAGCAGTGGTGGTGGTTCTTTGGATGGCCTGGCTGCTGGCGTTTTCGACACAACCCGACAGCCAGCGCCAGTGGTGGGCGGGTAGCCGTCGCCCCGCAGTGGTGAGGGTCGACGAGGCTGCGCGCAAGGTGTCCATCGACAACGTCCGCCACTTCAAGTGGCAGCAGCGGGGGCGGGCCGTCGCATCGTACGTTTTCCAAACTTACTACCTCGACCGGCTCGATTCACTCGACTTGATCGTCGTGCCGTGGCGCGGTTCGCGCCGGTTCGCGCACACCATGTTGAGCTTCGGATTTGGCCCGGAGCGGCGAGTGGTTATCTCGGTGGAAGCGCGCCGCGAGCGCGGCGAAAAGTTCAGCGTCTTGGCCGGCGCCTACAAGCAGCTCGATCTTTATTATCAGATCAGTAGCGAGCGCGATGCACTGACCCTGCGCGCGCTTGACCCCGATGCGCAAATCTTTGCCTATCCCGTCAAAGCGTCGCCGGAGATCATCCGCGAGCTGTTTGTCGATATGGCGAGACGGACGCACGAGCTGCTCGACGCGCCCGAATTCTACCGCCCGTTCGGTGGCGAAACCTGCGCCACCAAACTGTTCGACCACCTAGGAAGCAAGCGAGCGGCGCTGTTTCCGGTGCGCGCTGGCGCGGTTTTGCACGCGTTGGGGCGAATGGACACCGAACTTGATTTCCGGGCGGCGAGCGAGCAATTCAGCATCGCGGACAAGGTGCGGGAGTTCGCCGAACACCCGGAATTTTCGAAGAAGATACGTGAGTAACCTCGGGCGCTAGAACGTGTTCTTCCACATCATCGACTCCATCGGCAGCGGCGACCGCTTATTGTACTTTGCCGAGGCTTTCGAGCTGTAGAGAGTATCGACTTCTCCTTCGACATCGAAGTAGATGAGTTGCCCGATGGGCATCAGGTGGTAGATGCGCACGGGCTGCGCCACCGAAATTTCCAGCGTCCAGT
>QIKC01000033.1 GCA_003232855.1 Verrucomicrobiales bacterium | reverse complement strand
GATGAATTTGTCGATAGCGTCACCGACGTCCAGCTCCAGTTCGAAACCTATTCTCACGAAGGCTTCTAGTGAACCGGAAGCGCAAGCTGGAAACCGAACCGACCATGAACACCCCGCAACACCCGAACGCCCCCGTTCTATACGCCATTTTGATGGTGATGGCTTCGCTTGTCGTGGGTTGTACCAAGAAGCGCGAAGCGCACGTTTCCGGGCTGGCCACAGTCGAAGGCGAAGCGGTCAGCGAGCAGGCCTTTCGCGACTGGTGGAGCAAGAAAACGCCGCTCGAAGACACTCCTGAATCACGCCGGGAGATGCTCGACCGGCTGATCGAACGCCGCGCCCTCGCCGAGGCGGCACGGGTGGCGGGATTGGAAGATGATCCGATCGTTCGAATCCAGATCGAGAACGTGCTGATCGGTCGCCTGCGCGAAACCCAACTGGCGCCGAAGCTCGTGGCCGTTGCCATCTCCGATGAGGAAGTCGAGCGCTATTACGCCGATCATCGCGAGGAAGAGTTTATGGTTCCGGGAAGCGTGCGCGCCGCCGTGCTGTGGTTCGACACCCACGGCCAGCAGCCGATGGTCGCCCGCTACACCCCACGGCTGGAGGCGATCCGCAGTGAGATGCTCAAGGCTGCCGAGCCGATCCCCATCGCGGAAGGCTTCGGCAAACTAGCGATTTCCAATACCGAGCACCGAGCGAGCCGCTACAAGGGCGGCGACCTCGACTGGATCGCGGAGGGGCGCCCGGCGAGCGACTTCCACGCTGCCGTGCAGGTGATCGCCAGCGAACTCACCACGCCGGGCGAGTTGAGCCCGGTAACCGCCCGCCCCGAGGGGGTTTTTCTGGTCCGGCTGATTGAGAAGAAAGAGGCGGGCAGTCGCGAATTCGCGCGGGTTCGCGCAAAGATCGAAACCAAGTTACTCGCCGCACGCCGCGCCGAAATCGTCAGCGCATTCAAAGCGAAAATGGTGGCAGCCATCGGCATCGAACGGTTCGACGCGCGGCTGCTCGCGCTCGGCGGACTAGCCCAGCCCAGAACCCAATCACTCCCGAATTCCAGATTCAAGCTCGACCGGGCGACCAAGGAAAGAAGTCGCTAACAATCACTCAGTCCCATGAATTTCCCAATTCCATCCAGCACCATGAAATGCCCCACCCTGCTCGCCCTCACATTGCTCTCGATGGCCGCCGCCTCCCAGGTTCTCGCGGTCGGTTTCTCCGAACCCTCAGTCATCATCCATGGGAAGGTCATCAACCGGGATGAAGGTTCAGCGAGGCAACTCTATGACGGCAAGCTGATCATGACTCTGGTCGCCGAGGACAACCCGGAGAACACCGTGACCGAAACGGTGAACCTCGACGCCATCGGCACCTCGGGAGAATTCTCCTACCGCATCGAAATCGCCCAGCGCTACCTCCCGGAAAGCGACGATCTCGATGGCAACCTCACCACCGGCACGGACGAGACCGTCTATCGTTTTGACTCGATCACCATCGACGGCGAACTCGCCGTGCCACTCGACCCGACCCAGTCGCTACTCACCACCAGCTTCTCCACGCGCGGCGCCCAGCACACCCTCGATCTGCTCGTCACGCTGCCGCAGTCGGACAGCGATGGCGACGGCATACCCGATTGGTGGGAGGAACTTCACGGTCTCAATCCCTTCTTTGCCGGTGATGCCGGCAGCGATAATGATAACGACGGGATTCTTGCGCTCGCCGAATTCCAAGGCGGTTCGGATCCGAACGCCAGTAACACCCGCCCGCTGCTCCAGGCGACTTCCTTGCTGGTGCCGCTGGGCGGCCACGCTGGGCTGCACCTGAAGGTCATCGACGCCAACACCGATCCTGAAGACATCACCATCGCCTTTGACACCTCCTTGTCGGGTCTCAGCGTGCACAGAGCCTCGGGCGAAATCCCGGCCACGGTTGCCTTCAGCTACGCCGACGTTCTTGCCGGGCAGGTTTGGGTCGTCGCCGATACCACTTTTGCCGGGGGCATCATCCCGGTGACTCTCAATGACGACCACCTCCCCTTCGATCCGATCACTGCCAGCATCCGCGTGGATGTTTATTCGCCCGCCGCTGCCGCACCGACGCTATGGCTCGATGCCGATGATCTTGGCGACGCGCTGAGTGTCGGCGACCCAGTCGCCGATTGGGTTGATGTCACCGGCAACTTGCACGATGGCTACCAACCCTATGCCGACAGGACGCCGGTCTATCAGGCCGATGGGCTTGCCTTTGACGGATCGAGGTTTCTCTACCTCGACGAACGCGGTTTGGAACTTGGGGATTTTACCGCGCTGGTGCGCTTCGATATCGACTCCTTCCAGGCCGCCGACCAGACCGTGTTGAGCATCGGCGGGTTGAAGCTCGAGATCGGTGGGCGTGAAAACGCGGCCTCCGCCGACTCCCATCACGCGATCCACGACGGTTTGGAAATCTTCGGCACCTCGCTGGCATCCAACGACCCCGGCCAGGTCACGCTATCGCGCAGTGGCGACAATTTTACGATGAGCTTTTACGCCGGGTACTTTTTTGCCTCCGGCGGCACGGCGGTTGATGCGATCACCGGCTTCCCGACGATCGGCGGCTCCCAGGGCTTCAGCGATCCCGAGGCCTCGGGCTGGTTGCATGGCGGGGTGCAGGAAATCATCATCTTCGAGGAACTTCTGACCTCCGGCGCACGGACGCGGGCGGAAGATTACCAACGCTCGCGCTGGGACGGCATGCTGGTCTGGGACTATCGCGATGACGCCATCGCTCTGACCATCACCGGCACCGCCGGGCGCAGAAACCTCATCACCAGCGGCTGGGGGCAGGATGTGCTGATCGGACAAGACCTCGCCGATACGCTGCGCGGCGGTCCCAGCGACGACCGCATGACCGGTGGCGGCGGCGCTGACCGATTCCATATCTTCAGCGACCACGGCCAGGATACCATCACCGACTTTTCGGAAGAGGAGGGCGACGTGCTCGACCTCACCGAGACCTTCGCCGGCCTCAGTGGTCCTCCCGAAAGCTATCTAAATTTCCGCACCGAGGTCATCCGCGGCGACGACAATGTCCCGCGGGTTCACAGTTTCCTTGAACTGGATCACAATGGTGACGGCTCCGGTGTCGATCAGACGGTCACCTTTGAGAACCACAATTTCGTCAATGCCGACCTGCCGCGCTTGATCGGCGAAGGCACCATCCTTCTCGGCGGCTCGGGCTACGACACCACCATCGAAATCGCTGGTGACAGCAGCACCATAAAGGAGACCGACGACCCTAGAACTTTCGTTCTGACCCGCAGCGGGAATATCGAGGCCGCCTTGGACGTCGCCCTCAGCTTTACGGGCAGCGCCGAAATCGATGATGACTACACGATCACTGACGCCAGCGGAAGTGGTGCGGTGCGCGCCGTCAGCTTCGCCAGCGGAGCCACGACTGCCAGCTTCACCCTGAGCCCGGTCTTTGATGATTTGGACGAATTCGAACAGATCACCATCCAGGTCATGGCCAGTGCTTTCATCACCACTCTTCCCGACGCGCCCATCACCTTCGCCCTCGAAGACGGGCCGGTGCTGAGCCTCTTCGCCGTGAGCCACGTGATCCTCGACCCCCCGACATCCGGCCAGGCGATGCTCACCCGCACTGGCGATCTCAGTGAATCGCTCGACGTGCCCTTGGTCTTCTCCGGCACAGCCGTCAATGGCATCGACTACCAAAGCCTCTCCACCGTGGTGAGCTTCGCGGCCGGAGAATCGGAGATCGCGTTGGAGATAGCCCCCATCGGCCCGCTCCTGACCGACCCGGCTCCCGATCCCGGAGCGGCCGTCCCCGTCGCTTGGATCAGCGTGGTGACCAATCCAGACATCTACCACGTGAGCGCTTCCGGTTATAGGGAGATCCAGTTCCTGACGAGCGCCACCACCAGCGCCTCGGCTTTCGAGGACTGGAGGGATCTCTACTTCCCCGGCGATACCCGCAGCGATGCGGAATTGGCCGCGGCCGATGACGACCGCGACACCGTCCCGAATGCCTTCGAGTATGTGCGCGGTCAGATTCCCACCGTTGCCGATGCGGATGGGGAACCTCTGTTGCGCATTCAAATGTTTCAGGACGGGTATTTCACCTTGGAAACCGTCTCGGTTCAAGGCCTGCTCGACTTCCAGTTCTATCTTGAAAAGACTTCAGACATGATCGAATGGTCTCCCGCCGACGCCCTGTTTTCCCGCGAACTGCTCTTCCGCGACGATGGGCGCGTGGACAGGGTCTATCGCTCGCTGGCACCGGGAAGCGGCTCCTTCCTCTACCGCCTCTCGCTCGAACTCACCGACACCCCGTAAATGCAACCCCGCGAAATCGTGAAAATACCCAAGATGTCAAACCGCCGATACCTAGCGCTCCCCGTCGCCATGATGGCTTTGGGCGCCGCCCTGCTACCGGCCGCTTCCGCCGCCATCTTTGGGGTTGGTAGCGACACCTTCGACATGTCCTTTGTGGAGATCGGCAACCCCGGAAACACCGCCGACACCACCGGCTACGGCAGGGTCGATACCATCTTTTACATGAGCAGCACGGAGGTGAGCCGCGACATGATCGACACCTACAACGCAGTTTCTGGCGGCCCGACGATCAGCATGTATGACTATGCCGGAAATGGCGTCACGGGAGGTAATCTCGCGGGCCGCCCCGCCACCGGAATTTCTTGGAACGAGTCGGCTCGCTTCGTCAACTGGCTCAACGTGAGCAGCGGATCGGTGGCTGCCTATCAATTTTCCAACACTGCCATCAGTGCGAACATCGTGCTCTGGGAATCCGGGGACACTGGCTATGATGCCGACAATCCCTACCGCAACAGCGGCGCGAACTTCTATCTCCCCAGTGAAAACGAATGGTATAAGACCGCTTACTTCGATGGTGATGCGCTGAGCTACAACACCTTCGCCACCAGCGGCACGCCGTCCGCCGTGACCGGTGGCACCGATCCGGATACCGCAGTTTACGGGAACGCATTTTCTGTCGGGCCAGCTCTTGTCGATGAGGCCGGCGGTGCCAGCCCCTACGGTACTTTCGGGATGAATGGCAACGCCTTGGAGTGGATGGAATCGAGCGTCGATGGGCTCAACGGGGCGGCAAGCGACCCGCGTAGCGTTCGCGGTGGATCTTGGACGACGGCTAGTGTTCTGGCACTCGCATCCACGGTGAGCACCAACAACAACCCTGGCACCGAGAACGCCAATCTCGGCTTTCGCGTCGCCTCTACTACCGGCATCCCCGAACCCAGTGGAGTCCTGCTCGTCCTGCTCGGCACCGCCTTGCTCACCCTGCGGCGCAGACGCGGAGCGTAGCGGGGAAAGAACGATCACCCATCACGATGGAATCGTGATCTCGGGGGAGTGCGACGCGAAATTCGGGCTTTGGCGCTTTAGCGCGGCAGGCCGGGCGGGCGATCGGTGATCGAGTGCGGGCGATCTGCCACCGGCTGCGGTTTGTCCAGATCGTGGAGCTTGCCGCCGACGACGCGCACGCCGCCGCCGGAGTCGATCATCAGCTTCGGCCGGTCGCCGGCAGTTTCGCGGTAGAAATCTTGGCCGAGGAAGGTGCCTTCCGGGCTGATGCGTGAGTGTGAGAACATGTGCGGCTGGCTCATGTGCAAAACGTGTAGGCGGTTCTGCGAATCGACGGTGGCCTGCGGTTTGCGGATATTGAGGTAGCGGCCGAGCGAGAAACAGCAGTAGACGCGCGGTGTCTTGGCATCGCGCAGGCGGACGTAGAGGTCGGCGCGGACTTGGTCACGGTGTTCGAGGAGTGAGTACTCGCGGAACGACGCCAGTTCTCCGCGCCCCTGCGACACGCCGACCGATTGCTTCCAGAAGGGGCGGCTGTCGGAGACGTTGATGCGTTTTTTTGGCGAGCTGAAATAGGTCTTTAGCGGCGGGAAGTAGACCGCGGCGTTGATCGAGTAGCTGCCGTAGTCGGCGAGTGAGTAGGCGCGTCCGAGGTCGAGGGTTTTGGTGACGCTCTTGCCGGCGCCGAGCACGAAGGCACCGAGCCCGAAGGGGTCGCGTCGGCGCGGGCTGAGCAAATCTCCCTGACGGTAGATGTCGAAGGTCAACCAACTGGTGCCGCGCGGGCCGCCGAGCACGATATCGCTACCGGCGCGGTTGTGTACGGTGACCGTGGCGACGACGGACTCGTAGGCCACGAAAGTCTCCTTGTTGAGCTTCATGCTCACCATCAGTTGCGCCTGGGCGCGACCCGGGGCAAACAGCGCTGTGGCTAACAGAGCAAAAATTAGAGATGCGGCGAGGTGCCGTCTGGAGGGGTGCATGGGGGTGTCGTGTTTTCGCCGCACTTATAGTCGGGAAAGCGGTCACTGCCAAGCAGTTGCATCAGAGGATGAGCATGCAATCCCCGTAGCTGAAGAAGCGGAAGCGCTCGGCGACCGCCTGGGCATAGGCCTCGCGCATCAAGTCGCTGCCGGCCAGCGCGCAGACTAGCATGAATAGGGTGCTTTTTGGCAGGTGGAAGTTGGTCAAAAGCGCGCCGGTGCGGTGAAATTCGAAGCCTGGGTAGATGAAGATATCGGTCTCGCCGGCGCCGGGTGTGATTTCGCGCCCTCCGAGGGAAAGGTGTTCGAGCACGCGGGCGACGGTGGTGCCGATGGCGATTACGCGGCGGGCGTCGTTGATGGTCGCGGCCGTTTCTGGTGAGACTTCGAACGACTCCGGGTGCATCTGGTGGTCGGCGATTCGTTCGGCGCGAACCGGTCGGAAGGTGCCGACGCCGACGTGTAGGGTGAGGAAGGTGTGCGGCAGGGCTTTGACCCGTTCCGGGGTAAAATGCAGGCCGGCGGTGGGCGCGGCGATGGCTCCGGGCTGGCGCGCGTAGACCGTTTGGTAGCGTTCGAGGTCGATTTGTTCGGCGTCGCGGTGCATGTAGTGCGGCAAGGCGAGTTCGCCGTGTTCGGCGATGTCGATGGGCGTGTCGAAGCGCAGCAGGCGCTCGCCGCGTTCGAGGATCGCCTCGACGGTGCCACGCACGCCGGCGATGGTGACGGTTTTGCCGACGCGCATTTTTTTGCCTGGGCGTACCATGCAGCGCCAGAGTTCGGGTTCGGTGCCGCCGAGGCGGACGATTTCGATTTTGCCGTCATCGGAGAAGAAGCGGGAGGGCACGACGCGGGTGTCGTTGAATACCGCCAAGTCGCCGTCGCCGATCATCTCGGAGAATTCGGTGAAGGCGCCACAGCGCACGCTGCCCGCTGCGCGATCGACCACCATCATGCGCGAGGCGTCGCGCTGCGCACTGGGGCGCGAGGCGATGAGTTCCTCGGGCAACGGGTAGTCGAAGTCTTCGGTGCGCAGGTCGGTGGGCATAACGGGCGGGGAACCCCTCGCGCAAAGAGTCCGATGGGACAAGGGCTAGCCGATCTTAAACAGCGGAAAATATATCTCGTTTATCGTTAGCGAGTGCGGTGCGAGGGCAGTAAGTGCCAGGTACTTTTTGAGCTATATCACCGAACGCATGGCTGGAGGTTCAGTTCCTGGCACGTCTCCCTGCTTCCCTCTCACTCCTCCGACCGCCTCATCCGCCGACCGGGCTTGGCGAGGATCTCGATATAGATCTGGCTCCAAGATTCCTCCGACGCCGTATCGACCGCTTTGATCAATGCCGAGACGTGTGCGACCTCCGCAGCCTCTTCGGTCTTGCCGATCCGACAGTCGAAATCCCAGAAATCCACCTCCACTGGAAGCGGTTTACGCCGCTCGCGTTTCAGGTATTTGCGGATTTTGGACTTGATCGACTCCACCATACGCGGTGGCGCGTGTTTGGGATTTTCCATCGGGAACGTCTTCTTCATCGCCTTCCCCATCGACGGCAATCC
>QIKC01000242.1 GCA_003232855.1 Verrucomicrobiales bacterium | reverse complement strand
CCACCGCGTCAAAATCTTTGCGCATCGCGCCGGGCGGTGCATTCATTCGGCTCCAGCCATCCCACTATGCCCACCATCCCAAACATCCTCGCCGAACGCTACGCAACCCCACAAATGGCGGCCATCTGGGCACCCGAAGGGCGGATCGTCCTCGAACGCGAGCTGTGGATCGCGGTGATGAAGGCGCAGGCCGAACTCGGTCTCGACATCCCCGCCGCCGATATCGCCGACTATGAGCGAGTCAGAGAAGATGTCGATCTCGGCTCGATCATGGCACGCGAGCGCGTCACCCGTCACGACGTCAAGGCGCGCATCGAGGAGTTCTGTGCACTGGCCGGCCACGAACACATCCACAAAGGCATGACCAGCCGCGACCTCACGGAGAACGTCGAGCAGCTGCAGGTTCACCGCGCGCTGGGCGTAATCCGCGACAAGACCGCCGCCGCGCTCGCCGCGCTCGGTCGCCGCGCCGAAGAATGGAAATCGCTCTGCATCTCCGCGCGCACCCACAACGTCGCCGCCCAAACAACCACCTTCGGCAAAAGGGTCGCCACCTTTGGCGAGGAACTGCTCGGTGCCTTCCACGGCCTCGAAACGCTCATCGACCGCTACCCCGCGCGCGGCCTCAAAGGCGCCGTCGGCACCCAGCTCGACCAACTCAACCTGTTCGACAACGACGCGGCGAAAGTCGCCGAATTGGAGCGCAGCGTAGTGCGCCACCTCGGCATCACCACCACCGCCACTAACGTCGGCCAAGTCTACCCGCGCTCGCTCGACCTGCGCGTCGTGTCCGCCCTCTGCGAGCTCGGCTCCGCCCCTTCCAGCTTCGCCAAAACGCTGCGCCTGATGGCCGGCCACGAGTTGGCTGGCGAGGGTTTCGCCAAAGGCCAGGTCGGCTCCTCAGCCATGCCACACAAGATGAACGCGCGCTCCTGTGAACGCATCAACGGTTTCCACACCTTGTTAAAAGGCTACCTCACCATGGCCGGCGGTCTCGCCGGCGACCAGTGGAACGAGGGCGATGTCTCCTGCTCCGTCGTCCGCCGCGTCATGCTCCCAGACGCCTTTTTTGCAGCCGACGGATTGTTAGAAACCTTCATCACCGTGCTCGGCCAAATGGAGGTCTACCCGGAAGTCATCGACGCCGAGAACGCCCGCTATCTGCCCTTCCTCACCACCACCACATTCATGATGGAGGCGGTCAAAGCCGGTGCCGGTCGCGAGGCCGCGCACGAGGCCATCAAGGAGCACGCCGTGGCCACCCTGCGCGATCTACGTTCCGGTGCCATCCGCGACAACGACCTGGTCGCCCGCTTAGCGGCCGACGCGCGCCTCGGCATCAGTCGGGACGAACTAGAAACCATGCTCGCCGCCGCCGCCACCCGCGCCGGCAGCGCCGCCGTACAAGTCGATGCCTTTCTCTCGGCAGTAGAAGAAACCAACCGCAAGCACCCCGCCGCCGCCGCCTACCAGCCCGGCGCCATCTTGTAACTAGCCCTCTAACGAGCCGACGGTGACACCGAGCTTCGCCGTAGCCCGCAACGAACGCCACAGCACCGCGCCGCTCTCCTCGCCAGCCAACAAAGCAACATAGGCCTCCAACACCGCGCGCGCACCCTCCGGCGATTCATCGAGCAGATCCACCCGGAATCGCCGCAGGCCGACCGCGCACAGAGCATCGTAATGCTTCGCACCCGTCTGCGCCTTGCCATTAAACAGCGTGTTGCGACAGCCGACATCCGCCTTCAGCGGATGCAACATACCGACCCGATCGCGCAGGTGAACTTCGTGCGTGTCACAGGGGCGCCCACAGTTGGTCACGTCTGTCCCCTCCGACATGAAGGCGCAGAAAACGCAGTGCTCCATGTGAAACATCGGCATGTGCTGATGCAGAGTCAGCTCAAAACGCCCCGGGTCAGGGCATTTCTCTAACATGTCAACAACCTGACCGATGGCCAAATCGTAAGACACCGTAACGCGGTCAAGCCCCAGGCCGAGAAAGTAATCAGCGCTCAACGGATTGGCGACGTTGAGCGAGAAATCACCGATGCGCAGCAAATCCTGCCGATCGCGAAAATGCGCGACGCCACCGAGGTTGCGCAGCAACACCCCATCGCCGCCCGCGCGGTCCACCACGTTAAAAATCCCCGCCTCGCCCGGCTTCTGAATTCGCGGCGTGGCCAGCACCACCTGCGCCCCGGCACCGCGCTCGCGCACCAGCCCCACCGCGTCCTTGTAACGCCTAATATCCTCAAAATCGACAGCGATCACCCGCAGCCCCAAGTCGCAAGCGACTTCGATTTGCCCCATCGTCCGACACAGAACCGTCAGTTCAGGAGCACCCGCCGCTGGTGGCGTTCCCCAGTCCATCGCCGCCCGCAGCGACTCCACCCCACCGCGAGGCTCTGCCCGCACCGCCGTCACCCCACCTGCATCGAGCCCCTCCACCAGCGCCCGCCGCAAACGGTTCAAAGCACTCAACGGCAGCATCACCTCACCCTCGATCGCCGTCTCCAATTCCGCCAACTCGTAAACCGTCTCACCGAGCCGACCGAGCTGCTTACGCAAAATTTCGCCATCCAAAGCCCGCCGCTCGGCGACCTCCAAAACCTGTGCCGACTCCACCGCCACCCCACGCCCCAACGCCTCCAGACGCAGCGGCTCCCCCGCCCGACCGCTCACCCGCAGACGCAGGCCATCGCGCCGTCGCCGCGCAATTTTCCCCGTCCAAGTCGAACGCAAACGCCGGTTCAACGCCGGATCAGATGTCTTCCACACGCGATCGCCCACAGAGATTTCCCGAAAACGCAGATGCCGGTGCTTAAAGAACAATCGAACACGGCCGCCACCTGCCTCGCGCACCTCGTAAACGCTCCCGCCCTGCTCCTTATCCGTATCGCCACCCGAATCGAACACCACACCATCACCCGCCTTCACCTCCACCTCGGGCTCAATTTCGACAAAATCTTCCCCCACCGAAATCACGCGACCTAACATAGCTCCACGTTTTTTCCCAAAACGAGCGAGCACCAAACTCTTGTTATCCACCCCCTCCATCCAACCGCTGTACAAGCCTCGCGAAAAAGTCATCTCCATCGCGTAACGATCCTCGGGAGTGACCTCGTCACCGCCGCCCGCGACTGCGGCGTCAATCGCCTTGCGATAGACGCCAGTGACCGCCGCGACATACTCCGGCGATTTCAGACGCCCCTCGATCTTAAAACTCGAAATTCCCAACTCGATCAACTTCGCCACCTGATCAACCGCCGCCAAATCCTGCGGAGAAAGCAAATAGGAACGATCGCCGAGCTCACGCTTCTCGCCATCCACGATCAGCTCGTATTCCATCCGGCAGGCCTGCGCGCATTCACCGCGATTCGCGCTCCGCTGCCCGAGCGACTCGCTAGTAAGGCACTGCCCAGAGTAAGCCACACAAAGCGCACCATGCACGAAAACCTCCAGCGGCACCGCCCCCTCCGCAGCGAGATCAAAACGCGCCATCTCCTTCATCGAGGTCTCGCGAGCCAACACTGCGAGATCCAAACCCACACTCCCATCGACCAACGCCAAGCCCTCCGGCGAAGTAATCGTCATCTGTGTCGACGCGTGCAGCTCAACATTCGGCGCCACCTGCTTAGCCAGCCGCGCCAAGCCCAGATCCTGCACGATCACCGCATCGACCCCCGCCGCGTCCAGCATCCGCAACTGCGCCTCCGCCGCCGCCAGCTCATCGGTAAAAATGAGCGTGTTCATGGTCACAAAACCACGAACCCCATGCCCGTGCAGAAATTGCATCAGCTCGGGCAAATCCTCTGCGGTAAAATTTTTCGCCCGCAGACGAGCATTGAAAGCCGACAAACCGAAATAGATCGCGTCCGCCCCGTTCGCCACCGCCGCCCGCGCGCATTCCCAATCGCCAGCCGGCGAAAGAAGCTCCGGCGCCCGCAGGGCATTGCCGCTATCGCTACTACTACTCAAGTAGCCCGACGCTACCACTGATCCGTCGGCAAACAATCTCCGCGCGCCGTGGCCAGAGGCCGCCCCGTAAAAAGAGAGCGGGCGACCCCGCACTCACGGAGCCGCCCTATCACTCAACCTCAACAACTGGGCGATGCGCCTTTCGGCACAACGCCCAACGTCTACTATGAAAATCGTCTCGCACTAAGCTGCATACCCTCGAACGATCCGAGGCTATCAGCGCGAAAATCGCCAACACGCGCCCGCACCGCCTCGAGCCGGGTCGATTCTCGACCCAACTCGTTAATGAGGGCGATCAGGGTGGCGTTCAAGAAAAACTCCCGCAGGAGTTCCTTACGTGTGGGCTTGGGGGGAAGTTCCACTGTCATGCCTATTTAGACAACGATTCGCCCATCCGTGTTCAACGCTCTCGATCCGTTCGATCAATTCCAAAAATTTCCCTCAACACCCTAACCGCCAAACACTTAAACGATTTTTTACCTCTCGAATCCGCCCGAATGAACGCGATTTCATCTACAAAACACGCATCCACTACCCACTTCCGCCACGGATCGAATCACTCGCCACCCCTTTCCCCTTTGATCATCAAAGGTTCCCCGCTAAACATACCCCGCGCCCGCGATGATCGGATACTATCTCCACGACCTCAGCCCCTTCCTGATCCGCTTCGGCGACAAATTCGGGCTGCGCTGGTATGGCCTGGCCTACGTCGCCGCCTTCGTGGTCGGGTTTCTACTACTGCGCTCCTTCGTGCGCCGCGGCTATTGCGAACTACGCGAATCGCAGGTCAGCGACTTCATCACCCTCGCCGCACTACTCGGCGTAATGCTCGGCGGCAGGCTAGGCTACATGCTTTTCTACGACCTCGACCGCTTCCTCGATGAACCGACCCTCTTTTTCAAATTCTGGGACGGCGGCATGGCCAGCCATGGCGGCATCTTGGGGATAGCCGCATTCACCTTCATCTACGCCCGGAAAACAGGTATTAGTTGGCGCGGCATCGGCGACAACCTGAGCACCATCGCCCCCCTCGGCCTGTGCTTCGGACGCCTCGCGAATTTTATCAACGGCGAACTCTACGGCCGCAAAACCGATGTCGCCTGGGGCGTCCAATTCCCAGAGGAGATCCGCGAGGTGCATTTCGTCGCCCCGTCCGGCGCCGGGCGCGACGCGCTCTGGACCGAACTCGCCCCCTTCCAACTCGCCAATGAAACAGCCGCCATCGAAGCCGCGCGCAGCTCCCCCGAGATCCAAGACATCCTCCGCGACTACCTCAACGTCCGCCACCCTTCACAAATCTATCAGGCGCTCATGGAAGGGCTAGCCCTGTTCCTCATCCTCTACATCGCCCGCGTGCGTTTCCCACGCCTGCGCCACGGAATCCTCACCGGCATGTTCTTCATCGGCTACGCCGCCTTCCGCATTCTCGGCGAACATTTCCGCGCGCCCAGCGACGGCTTCATCGGTATCTTCACCCGCGGCCAATTCTTTTCCCTGTTCATGTTCGGCATCGGCGCCGCCTTCCTCGCCTCCGCCCTCATCTGGCCATACCAGCAAAAAATTCTCCGCCGCATCCCCTGCTCCTCAGAGATTAGCGATTAGCGATTAGCGATTGGTGATTGGCGATTGGGCGATTGGGCGATTGGGCGATTGGGCGATTGGGCGATTGGGCGATTGGGCGATTGGGCGATTGGGCGATTGGTTACAAAATTTGTCCCATATGGGACAAATTCGTGTCGTCTGCCAGTGTTCAGCAAGAGTCCCAACCCCCGTCCCACCAGTATCCCCGCACATCCCTCACGCCTCTAAAAACGCAGCGTCGGCGGCGCAGCCGTCCTCCAAAAATTCTGTTAATTCCGTTAATTCTGTCAAAAAATCCGTCGACAGTTCTAAATTACGGAAACCCGAAAAAATGTCAGAAGGCACCCTCTGCAAAAAAAGTGTCCCATATGGGACAAATTTGTGTCGTCTGCCCCTCCGTCACAAGGATCTGAAAGGGATCTGAACGAGGCGATGGCGAAATTCGAAAGGACTTTCCAATTTTATTTGAAATCCTCAAAAATATGGAGGACGTTGCGATTCTATTTAAGAAATCCTAAATATCAGGTTCTCTCATCGAATGTCGCCACTGATCACATCCTTAATCGAGTCAAACGCATGGATAGCCAACGGTTTCACCTTTGCCTTTGACCAATCATCGGCGGCGGGGATCGCCATTTGTCTCGTTCTTGTCATCCTTTCCAGCTTCAGCTGGTCGGTCATGGTGACCAAATTCTTGGTCGTACGGCGTGTGCGCAAGCAGAACGCCCAGTTTTTGGACGCCTACCGGGGGCGGCAAAACCCGCTACAGCTCTGGCAAGACGGAGAGGCGGAATCGGACGCCCCAGTCGCCCATCTCTATCGTGCCGGCTCCCGCGAGCTCGCATTCCATCTAGCCGGAATTCGCGACGGCGATACCGACGTCGCCGCCAAACTAGAAAACGCTGGCCAGCTCAAGCCCTCGCACATGGATCCTATCGAATGCGCTATGGAGCGCTCCATCGGCAGCAACACCACCCGCCTCGAATCGCAGATGGGCGTGCTCGCCACCGCCGTCAGCGGCGCGCCATTCCTCGGCTTGCTGGGGACGGTTTGGGGTGTGATGGACACCTTCGGCAGCGTCGCCGCCGCCGCCGGGGTCGCCAGCCTAAAAACGATGGCGCCCGGTGTCTCCGCCGCATTGTTAACGACTGTCGTCGCGCTGCTAGTCGCCATCCCCGCCATGTTTGGTTACAACTATTTGGTAAACAAGATCAGGGGAATGGTCGCTGATCTCGACAATTTCCGCAGCGAACTGCGCACGGACTTCGAGCGCTGGTATGTCGATCACGGTCGACCGATCTCCACCACCGCCGGAGGGCGCCGCCTCACCGCCAGTGACTTGGTTCACCGCACCGCCGACGCAGCAACCCCGCAACCCAGCCACCGGGTAACCAAGCGGCAGCTAGCGCCCGATGCCGACCTGCTAGTAGAGAAGGCAGACAACGAAGACCTCGAGCTGGTCGGCGAAGAAGTCCGCGGCCTAGAAGCCTAGCCCACCCTAGCTCAAACAGACGGACACGATGCGATACGGCAAACAACGACACTCCTTCGGCACGCTCTCCGAGCTCAATGTCACCCCACTGCTCGACCTCGCCTTCGTCCTACTCATCATCTTCATGATCACCGCGCCCTTCCTCGCCGAGAGCGCCGACCTCACCATCCCCACCAGCAACGCCTCGCGGGACGCCATCGACCCAACGAAAATCTTCACCATCTCGATCGATAAATACCGCATGATCGAACTCGATGGCGCGCCATTCGAACTCGCCGACCTGTCCGGCGGCATCGGCCAACTCAAAACGCAAAACCCGGAGATGGGCGTCATCATTAGAGCGCACGAGGACTTGCGCGTGCAGGATCTCATCGGCGTCATGGACACCGTGCGCGAAGCCGGCGTAGCCAAAGTCGGCGTCGTCACCAAACCCGCCCAGAACGAAGGCTAGCCTTCTCTTTCGCACCCAGCTCGCGCCCACCTTCGGCAAGGCGCGTCACAAGACCGTGGACGACCGCCCAAAATTCCGCCTCAACCTGCTGCTCGCCATCGTCGCGCACGCCGCCCTGTTGCTGCTCATTGTCGTACTGGCCACCAGTAAGGGGGGCGCGGGAAGCACGGCCGCATCCGAACCGGCCATCGATCCCGCCGCAGACGAACCCGTCGCGTGGGTAACGCCGCCGACCGATCTCCAAACGGACGCCGAGCCGCAACCCGCCACCGCCCAGCACCAGCAGCCCCTCCCCTTCCTCAGCCCAGGCGCCCGGAAAGACGACCCCGAATCCGACCTCGTCCTCCCCACCCGTCCGATCATCCAAACTCCACCCGCTAAGCCCGAACCCGAACCGGAGCCAAAGCCCGAAC
>QIKC01000116.1 GCA_003232855.1 Verrucomicrobiales bacterium | reverse complement strand
CCGCTCGCCGGAAAGCCCAGCGAGATGCCCGACGTCGCCTTCTCCGAAGCCGCGCCACTAGCCGGCGGCCCCTTCGTCACTGCCCCCAGCACTGCCAGCACCGCCCAGCGCGAACCACGTTCGCGAGAGATCTCGGACTCCTGACGCATTTTTCCTGTTCGACTGACGAGAGACGGTTAAAGCAGTCTCTTCGCTGGCGCCGCCCGCTTTCCGGGGCTATCCATAGACGCTAGCGCCCCGGACGTGGCGCACGAAAATGAAATGCCTCCCGAACCCCCGATCACCACCCATGCGGAAATTCTCGAATCGCTAGACCATCGAAGCTACCGCGCCCAACTCCCCAACGGCAAGACCGTCCACGCCCACACCCCCAAACGCTCCACACCTAACACCCCTCTGCAACCCGGCGACCACGTGACCCTCGAGCTCAACCCTTACGATTTTTCCCGCGCCCGAATCCGCCCCAACTCCAACGAATCGCCAAACCCCTCTCCCGACAGCCCAACACAACCCACCCACCAACCATGAACGCCGAACACGACCTCGACATCGACCCCAACCCGTTCACCGCCGCCTTCGACGAAGAACTGCCACCCCAGAACTCACCCGCCGTCGAAGCAGCCGAACGCCTCAAACATGCCGCCGGCGACAAAGTTCGCCGCCTCCGCGACGCCGCAGAAGCCGGCTTCCGCACTTTCCGTGACACCGCCTCCGCGCCCGGCGACGACACCGCCTCTGCGCAAACACAATCCCCCCCAAACCCGGCCTGGGACGAACTGCGCGACAAGCTCAAAGATCTGCACGTCGAAGGCGAGGCTTGGGCTCGCGAGAACCCGACCGCCGCAGTGCTCACCGCCGCAGGTGCAGGCCTCGTCCTCGGCCTTCTGCTGAAGCGCTGATCGAACGCCACATCACCGCGACACCGCCCTTATGTCCCCCAAAAACCACGACCGCCGCGGTATCCGTGACGCCGCGAAGGCCGCTCTCGACTCCGGCATCGACTATGCCCGGGCACGAGGTGAACTGGCAAAAATCGAAGCCGCAGAAGCTGGGCAAAAACTGCGCGGCATCTCGCTCATCGCCGGCGTCGGCACCGCCTTCGTCATCACCGGCTACACCCTGCTAACCTTCCTCGCCTGCCGACTGGCCACCGACATCTGGTTCGAAGGCGACTGGCTCCCCGCCACCGCAATCACCGCAGCTTTCCACCTGCTAGTCGGAATCATCCTGCTGGCCGCCGCACGCAAACGCACACGCCGGGCAAAATTTTTCCACTGCTCCCGACAGCAACTCGAACTCGACCAAAAATGGCTTCACGAAAAACGGCACAACTTAAAAAACAGGCGTTAGTCGAACGCATCGAAGCGAGCCGCGACCAGCTCTCGCAAGACATCGATGAGCTCATCAGCTGCGCCGATCTCCCGGCACGCATCCGCAGCCGGGTCGCCAGCAACCCACTCATGGTCGCCACCAGCGCAGCGGTTGCCGGGCTGGCGGGCGCGGCGATCCTACGCCGTCCGGTGCGCACCGCCCGCCGTCTCAGCGGCCTCCGCGGCCTGATCACCCCGGTCGCCATGTTCGGCCTCGACCTCCTCCGCCGCCGCGCCCTCAAACACAACCCGCCGGAAACAACCGCCACTCACCCAGGCGAGCAGCCAATACCCGAGCCGCTTTCCAACAGGCTGACGAAGGCATTTTGGCAGGCGATTAAGTAACTGGACTCCACCCTACTCAGGTGTAGTATTCGTCCCGATTTATGCAGGATGCCCCACCCTCCGAAGTTGATGTGCTCGAGCACGTCGATGACTATTTGAAACTCGGACAAGAGTTCGACTGCTCCGATATCCACCTAGCGACCACCGCTCAGCCTACTTGGCGGCGCTACGGCACCCTGCAACCCATCTGGTCGAACGCCAAACACCTCACCGCCGAAGACACCGAGCGCCTGACCATGGGCTTCCTCGGAGAGCGGGAAAAGCGGCGATTGTTAGAACGTGGCGACGTCGATTTCGCCTACGCCACCGATTTTGGTCGCTTCCGCGCCTCAGCGGTACGCCAGCGCCTCGGCTACGACCTCTGCTTCCGCATCATCAACACCGAAGTGCGCAGCATGGCGCAACTCGGCCTGCCCGATTCCATCAAGCCGCTTACCCAATATCAAAACGGAATCGTCCTTGTCACCGGCTCGGTGGGCAGTGGAAAATCCACCACGCTGGCCTCCCTCGTCGATCATATCAACAGCGAGCGCACCGACCACATCATCACCCTCGAAGACCCCATCGAATACGTCTTCGAATCGAAAAACTGCCACGTCAACCAACGGGAGGTTCACACCCACACCGCCTCATTCGCCGCCGCCCTGCGCGGCTCACTACGAGAGGATCCGGACGTCATCATGGTCGGAGAGATGCGCGACCTCGAAACCATCTCGCTGGCCATCACCGCCGCAGAGACCGGACACTTGGTGCTCGCCACCCTACACACCGGCAACGCCGCCCGCACCCTCGACCGAGTGCTCGACGTGTTCCCCGACGACCAGCGCGCGCAAATCCGCATCATGGTCAGCGAATCGCTGCGCGGCATCGTTTCGCAACAGCTCATCCCGCGCATCGACGGCGAAGGCCGCGTACTCGCCCTCGAACTACTCATGAACACCCCAGCGGTGGCGAACTGCATCCGCGAGGGCAAAACCTTCATGCTCCCCGGCATCATGCAGACGGGCAAAGCGGTCGGCATGATCACCATGGACGACTCCTTGAAAGACCTCTACAACCGCGGCCTCATCTCCCGGGAAGAGGTCATCGCACGCTGCTTTGACCACACCGCCATGCTGCAGCACTTCGAAGCCTAACCCGCCAACGGCAATGGAGAATCAAATCGACCGATACTTCCAATACCTCGTCACCCACGGGGGCTCAGACCTGCACCTCAGCCAGGGACAACCGCCAAAAATTCGCGTGCATGGCAGCATCACCGCCATCCCCGACGAACCCGTGCTCACCGGCGAATCACTCGGCTCCATGATGCGCGAAATCGCCAGCGAAAAGGGCTGGCAACACTACGAGGAATGCGGCGACCTCGACTTCGCTTACGCGATGGACGATGACTCGCGCTTCCGCTGCAACTACCTCAAACAAAGCCATGGATACGCCAGCGTCTTCCGCCTCATCCCCACCAAAATCGCCAGCCTCGATGAGCTAGGTATCCCCGAGGTAGTCAAAAGTTTCGGCCACATCCGCAGCGGCCTCGTACTCGTCACCGGCCCAACCGGATCAGGAAAGTCGACGACGCTGGCCGCCCTCATCGACTACATTAACATCAACTTCTCGCGCCACATCGTCACCATCGAGGAGCCGATCGAATTCGTCCACCGCAACAAACGCTCCATCATCACCCAACGCGAAGTCCCCATCCAGACGCCGAGCTTCGCCGACGGCCTGCGCGCCGCCCTGCGCGAGGATGCCGACATCGTCCTGGTCGGCGAGATGCGCGACCTCGACACCATCTCGCTCGCCCTCACCGCCGCCGAAACCGGCCTCCTCGTATTCGGCACCCTACACACCAACAACGCCCGCAAGACCGTCGACCGTCTGATCGACGTGTTCCCCGCCGACCAGCAGAGCCAAATTCGCACCATGCTCGCCGCCTCGCTGCGCGGTGTCGTCGCGCAACTTCTCTGCAAACGTTCCGACAAACCGGGGCGAGTCGCAGTCAACGAGATCATGGTGTCGAACTCCTCTGTCTCCGCCATCATCCGCGAAGGCGCCACACAGAAACTCTACGACGTCATCATCAGCGGCAAGGCAGAAGGCATGAAATTCATGGACGAGTCCATTTGGGACAAGCTCAAAGACGGCATAATCAGCCCCTTCGAAGCCTACATGAAAGCGATCGACAAAAAGCGCTTCAAGGCCTACCTCCCCGAAGATATGCAACAGCTGGCCAACTCCGCCGGCGAGACCGAAACCGGCGGTTAACGGCCGCAATGCGCAGCCCCGAATCAGAACTCGACGACCTACGTCGAAAGGATCTGCTCCGCGAAATCGGCCACCTCTGCTCCCCGCCCGGACGCGAAGTGGGCAGCGGCGGCAAAAGGTTGCTAAATTTTGCTTCCAACAATTACTTAGGGCTGGCCGACGACCCAGAAATCAAAGCCGCCGCACAGGCCGCCACCGAAGAGTTCGGCTGCGGAGCCGCCGCATCTAGGCTGATCTACGGAGGATCCACCGCCCACCATCACCTAGAGACCCGCACCGCCGAATTCCTGCAAAAGGACGCCGCCCTCACCTTCGCCAACGGCTATACCGCAGCGGTCGGAGTGATGTCATCACTGCTGGGAAAAGGAGACACCGCGATCCTCGACAAACGTTGCCACGCCAGCATCATCGACGGCGCTAGGCTCAGCGGCGCCACCGTCCGCGTCTTCCCGCACAACCACCTAGACAAGCTCGAACGACTGCTGCGCTCCCACACCGCGCATCCCGGCGACAACACGCGGGTGCTCATCGCCACCGAATCGGTGTTCAGCATGGATGGCGACCTGGCACCGCTGGCCGAAATCTGCCGCCTAAAAAAGAAATTCGGCGCGCTGCTCCTACTCGACGAAGCGCACGCCTTCGGACTCCTCGGCCCGGGCGGGCGCGGCCTCGCCCACCAGTTGGGACTCGCCGACGACATCGATCTGCTGATGACCACGTTCGGCAAATCCGCCGGCGGCGCCGGCGGCTGCATCGCCGCCGCCACCCCGTGGATCGACCTAATCGCCAACCGCGCACGCAGCTTCATCTACTCGACCGCCCCGCCCCCCGCGCAAGCCGCCGCCGCTCTCGCAGCGATCGACATCATCGACTCCGAACGCGGCAATGCGCTGCGCGAACGCTTGCGCGAGAACGTCGACCAGCTGGCCGCCGCACTCGACCTACCGCCACCGCCCGCCGCCATCCTACCTGTCGTCTTCGGCGACGAAAGGCGGGCGCTCGACGCCGCAGCCACCCTGCGCGACGACGGCCTACTCGTCCCCGCCATCCGCTACCCGACCGTCGCCCGCGGCGCCGCCAGATTGCGCGTCACCCTCTCCGCAGCCCACACCTCAGCCGATATTTCCGTGCTCGCGAGCTCGCTTCGCCGCCTTCTCGGCGATGGCAAAACGGCTGGCACCGCGACAACATAACCCGCGCAACGGTCGCCGCACCCACTGCGCCAAATAGCTCACCCCCAGCCGCGGTGAACGCGCCACCAGCGCAAAATCAAACCGCACCCGGCCATTGCCCACCAGCGCCCGCAACAGCGCCGACGCCGTCTTCTCCTTGGCGAACATCGCCCGCGCTCGCGCCTGCCCCGCCTCGCCCATGCGCTCGCACCGCTCGGGATCCGCCAGCAACACCGCCAGCGCCTCGGCAAAATCCTCCGGCTGGCGTTCGTCGCATAACAACCCAGTGTCCCCATCGGCGACCATCTCGGGGATGCCCGCCAGCCGTGTCGAAACACAGGGCAACCGCGCCGCCATCGCCTCCATGATCACCGTCGGCAGATTATCCTTACCGCCCGCACGTTCCGTCACACAGGGCAACGCAAAAATCTGCGCCTCAGCGAGCAACGCCATGATCTCCGGCTGCGTCTTCGCCCCGACAAGCTCCACCACATCGCCAACGCCCAGCTCCGCGACCAGTCGACGCAATTCCCCCTCCAACGGCCCATCCCCAACGATCACGCAGCGAAACGCGCTCCCCTGCTCCGCCTTCAGCCGCGCACAAGCGCGCAGCAAATCATCGAACCCCTTCTTCTCGATCAACCGCCCGACACTAACGATCAGCCCCGCCCGCCCGCCGGGCGTCACCGCCGCCTCGAACGGAGCCAGATCGAGCCCGTTATAAACACGGCGCACCTTGCCCCCCCACTTCGGAAAATTCTCCCGCAACCAGCCCGCCGTGTAATCGCTCACCGTCACCACCAACGCCGCCTCGCGCATCAAATCCGCCAACGTCACCTCAAAATCAACCCGCTCGAAAAGATCGTTAGCGTGACCCGTAAACGAATAGCTGTGACCAAAAAATCGTTTCAACCAAAAACAACAACGCGCCCCGACCCCGGCGAAATGCGAATGCGCGTGGCGGACGCCAGCCTCGCGCATTTTCACGCCCACGTAGATCGCCTCATAGACCCGACCCTTATCCGGCACATCCCCCCAGTGCCGCAGCGTCAGCAGCGCCTCTTGCGGCAGCTCCCCCGCGTCCTTCCAGCCCTTCACCATCGCCACCAATTCCTCACGCGGCGGCAGAAAATGCACCGATTCGATCAGCTCCGCCGGGAAGTGCTCATCCAGCGGTTCATCCCGCGTGTCGCGGATCGAGAACACCATCGGCCGCAGCCCCAAGCGCCGCAACTCCGTCACCTCACGGACACAGAAAGTCTGCGTGAACGTCGGAAAACGCTCGAACACATAAGCGAGATGATAGCGAGAAGAGCTAGCCATGACATCAACAGAGCGATCCCGACCCCCGAGCCCAACTCACCGTTTCATACGAAACGGCGTCCCGCAATACATACAGGTGAACTTGCCCGACAGAATAATATCAACAAACAGGGTGCTCGTGTAACCGAACAAGCCAACGCGCCGGGCATCGCGATGCTTATGGCACTTGCTCCCATGCAAAACCCTCCCGTGGCAGAGCGGGCACGAAACGTTGCTCGACTGGATCCAACGCAGCGCCAACACCACAACGAAGGCCACGGCAAAACCGATTAAATATTTCCCATACGCAGGATCGACGATGAAAGCCGCCCCCAACGACAGCAACCCACCGATCACAGTGACAGACTGGATCAGCCACAAAAACAAACCGATCCAAATAGGACGGGTTCGGTGAAGCTGGCGGGGGGCTAGAGGCATTGCGAGGGGGGGATTGCTCCGCGAAACTAGGCAATCCTAGGCAGTTCCAAATAGTTCGCAAACCCAAAGTTCACAATATCTGCAAACCGCGAATCCCGATTGCCGTCCACGACGCCGCCGCCTGACTGCAATCTCTCGACCCCGGGCACCGCATCGGATGCGCCTGCCGGTCAGCCGTTAGGATCGACGGTCTTTATCGGTAATCTCAGTCCAGTAGGGTAACCTTTCCAGATTCGAGCGCATAGACCGCCCCGATAATTTTGATGGTGCCAGCTTTTTCCAAAGCGGCCATCACCGGACTATCCTTCCGGATATCAGCCACTGTCTGTCTTACATTCTGCTCGATCACCTTATCAACGAACGGCTTGTTCGAAGAATTTCGCCCTTCGGACTCAAAGCCTTCCACCGCTTTGATGGCAGGTTTGATCTTTTCCAACAACGCCGTGAGATTTCCCAACTCTGCTCCATCGCAGGCTCCCTTAACTGCTCCGCACTGGCTATGCCCCAGAACAAGCACGAGCTTTACCCCGGCAAGTTTAGTCGCAAATTCCATTGAACCGAGCTGATCCACGTTTTCAACATTACCCGCCACGCGCCCCACGAAGATGTCTCCAATCCCTTGATCAAAAATCAATTCGACGGGAACTCTGGAGTCGATGCATGATAAAATCACCGCTTTGGGATGCTGCCCGGACACAGCAGTCACGGCTCTCGCAGAACGATTCGGAGGAGTTGTTTTTTCCGCTACATACCGGGCATTACCTGCCATCAGATCAGAAACAACCGCGTCTGGTGTGAGAGCCTGTTGCTCTTCTTTCGTTGTCTGCGCATTGGCGGACGTAAAAGCTGCGAGCAAGGTGCCGATGACGAGTGGTAGTGCGTTTTTCATATTAGTTTGTTAGTGTTGATGCGATTTCTATCGGTTAAATTTTTGCGTGCTTCGGAAGCATCCGGTTCCAGAGATTCGCCCGGAATTTTGGCCTCTTCGGCGGACTTAATCAAGGCGTATTTCGCGCTGTGGATTCCTTTGTCCCCAAACGCTACCACCCACTCTCAACAAACCAAACCGACGCGCTTCGCCAGTCCCTGTTGGCGCTGATCGAAAGTCACGAATCGCGTCGCACCAAGCTGCATCGCACAGGCGACGTGCATGATGTCGAGACTCCGACATCCACCCTTCGGGGTCTCTGCCGAAA
>QIKC01000346.1 GCA_003232855.1 Verrucomicrobiales bacterium | reverse complement strand
CGCGCGCTCGACACGATCCAACCCGACCTCACCCTGCTGCGTGTCGAAAACCTGGAGCATTGACCTCCGATGCGGTTCCTATCCACAAGGGGCGACGCCCCGCCGCTGAACTTCGCCGCCGCCTTCGCCTCCGGATTGGCACCGGACGGCGGGCTCTACGTGCCGGAGTCACTGCCGGATATCACGCCACTGCTCGCCGACGGCCAGCTCCCCTACCCCGAACTGGCCGCCTGCTTCTTCGAGTTCTTCGACACCGACAAGACGCCTGCCGAGACCGACGAACTAATGGCGCGCTCCTTCCGCGCCTTTCCCGACCCCGACAACGCCGCGCCGCTGGTACAAATCGATGACAACACCTTCGTCCTCGAACTCTTCCACGGACCAACCCTCGCGTTCAAAGATTTTGGCTTACAACTCGTTGGAAACCTTTTCGCCGACCAAATCGCGCGCACCGGCTACCCGATCAACGTCCTCGGCGCCACTTCCGGCGACACCGGATCCGCCGCCATCCACGGACTAGCCGAACAAGACGGCGCACGGGTGTTCATCCTCTACCCACAGGGGCGCATCTCCGAACTACAAGAGCGGCAGATGACCTGCACCGGTGCCGAAAACATTTTCCCGATCGCCATCGACGGCTCGTTCGACGACGCGCAACGCATCGTTAAAGAACTCTTCAACGACCTCAATTTCAAAACGGAGGCGAGCCTCTCGGCCGTAAATTCGATCAACCTCGCGCGCATCCTCGCCCAGTCGATCTACTACCTTCACGCCGCCGCCCGGCTACCCGCCCCCGCGCACTTCGTCGTCCCCACCGGTAATTTCGGCAACGTCCTAGCCGGTTGGCTGGTAGCGCGCATGGGTCTGCCCACCGCCGGATTCACCGTCGCCACCAACCAAAACGACCTACTGCACCGCCTATTCACCACCGGTCACTATCAAAGCGGCAAAACGAAGCCATCTCTGGCGCCGTCGATGGATATCCAGATCGCCTCGAACTTCGAACGCTTCCTCTACTACCAACTCGACGGCGACGGCGCCGCAACCTCCGCCACCATGGCCGAAGTGGCAGCCGGCCACGGCATCGAACTGCCTAACTTCGATCCCGGCACCTTCGCCGCCACGCGCAGCGACGACGAGGCCATCCTGCGCAACATCGCCACCGCCAAAGAGCGCTACGGCTACCTCCCCGACCCGCACACCGCCTGCGCCTTCGAATCGATCGACCCCGCAGAAACCACCGTCATCCTAGCCACCGCCCACCCCGCCAAGTTCCCCGCCACCATCGAAAAAGCCACCGGCGACCACCCGACCCACCCGACGCTCGAAGCCCTAAAAAACAAAACCCCACAAAACGCAACCCTCCCAGCCACCGCCGAAGCCGTCCGCAGCTACCTCGAAGCCAACGCCTTGACGTAGTAAAACTTCACCACTTAAAACCTTGTCTTTGATTGTCCAAAAATACGGCGGCACCTCGGTGGGAAGCACCGAGCGCATCCGCGCAGTCGCCGAGCGCATCTTAAAAACGCACCGCGCCGGTAATCAGGTAGTCGCCGTGGTATCCGCCATGTCCGGCGTCACCAACCGCCTCGTCAAGATGGCGGGCGAAGTCTCGCCCGATCACGAACCGACCGGTCGCGAGATGGACGTACTGTTGGCCACCGGCGAGCAAACCACCATCGCCCTCGCCGCCATGGCCATCAACCAAATGGGCGGCTCGGCGATCTCGCTCACCGGCGAACAAGCCGGTATCGTCACCGACGCCGAGCACACCCGCGCGCGCATCTCAAACATCGACCCCAGCGAAGTTCGGCGACTGTTAGACGACGGCCACATCGTCATCCTCGCCGGCTTCCAAGGCAAGACCCGCGCCGGGCGCATCACCACCCTCGGCCGCGGCGGCTCCGACCTCACCGCCATCGCCATGGCCGCCGCCCTAAAGGCAGACCTTTGCCAGATCTTCACCGACGTCGACGGCGTCTACACCTGCGACCCGCGGGTGGTGCCCGATGCACACAAAATCGACGAAATCGCCTACGACGAAATGTTGGAAATGGCCTCATCCGGGACGAAGGTGATGCAATCCCGCTCGGTCGAATTCGCCAAAAAATTCGGCGTCCGCTTCGAAGTGCGCAACAGCATGAACGACAACCCAGGAACCATCGTGACCGAAGAACACCCCAACATGGAAGCCGTCGTCGTGCGCGGCGTCAGCATCGAACGCGAGCAAGCCAAGGTCACCATCGACAACGTCCCCGACACCCCAGGCATCGCCGCCAGCATCTTCCAAGCCATCTCCGACGCCGGCATCATCATCGACATGATCGTGCAAAACATGTCAAAAACCGGCAAAACCGCCATCTCCTTCACCCTGCACCGCAGCGACCAGAAAAAGGCCGAAGACACCCTGCGCCCCATCGTCGAAAAACTCGGCGACCCCGTGTTCATGGAGACCACCGACGGCATCGGCAAACTCAGCGTCGTCGGCATCGGCATGCGCTCCCACTCCGGCGTCGCCGCACATATGTTTACAGCCCTCGCAAAAGATGGTATTAATATCCAGATGATCTCGACATCCGAAATAAAAACGGCGGTCACCATCGACGAGTCCCAGCTCGAAGAAGCCGCCAAGGTCGTCCACTCCGCCTTCAACCTGTAACCGCCCACCCGTGGCGGAATTTTGCCCCATCGGGGAACTCCGCAGATGCCCAAGCAAACGAACTCGCGCCTCACCGCCCTAGCAATCGCCGCCGCACTCTGTGCCACAGCGATCGGCGCCGACGCCAAACTCCTCAAAACTCGCAAATTCCTCCCCGAGCCAGACAAGGCAGAAACCGAGACCATCATCCGCCTGCAAATTTTGCTCGACGGCAAACAATTCGGACCGGGCAAAATCGATGGCGCCATCGGCCAGTTCACGCGCAAGGCCGTCGCCCACTACAACGTGCTCTTCGGCTTGGAACACGACAACTACTACCAAGTCATCACCCAATCCGAGGCCGAAGTCGCCGAACTCTACACCACCTACACCGTCACCGAAGGCGACTTCAAATTCATCGCCAACATCCCCTACAAACCCGCCGAGCAGGAAAAGGTAAAATATCTCGCCTACCGCTCGATCGAAGAATTCGTCGCCGAACGCTTCCACACCGACGAAAAATTTCTCGCCAAAACCAACCCCGATCTCGTCTGGTCCAAAGTGGTAGCCGGCACCGAGATCAAGGTTCCAAACGTCGAGCCATTCCAAATCGAAGACGTCGAAACCAACAAATCCTTCGGCAAAGACGAAGTGCTCAGCAAGCGACTGGTCATCATCGACACCAGCCAAAAAATCGCCGCCATCTGGGACGGCGACCAGTTGATCGCCACCTTCCCAGTGACGCCCGGACGCGAAAAATTCATCCACCGCGGCAAATGGAAAATGCTCAACATGATCAACACCCCCGAATTCCGCTGGGACAAGAGCATGCTCGACACCGGCGCCCGCAGCGACACCTACTACCAACTACCCGCCGGCCCCAACAGCCCCATCGGCATCTTCTGGGCCGGCCTCAGCAAAGCCGGCATCGGCATGCACGGCACCGCGCTGCCGCACACCATCGGCCGCTCGCGCAGCGCCGGCTGCATCCGTCTGGCAAACTGGGACGCCGTGCGCCTCGCCGCCCTCGTCCGCCCCGGCGCGACAGTGGAGATGCGATAGGGTTTTAAGGGCGCTTACTTGAACCGCCATGCCGCCAATCTGGCCGACGGAACCCTCGAAAAAAAAGTGTCCCATATGGGACACTTTTTTCGGATGCGCTCTCAGAGAGGCTCAACGAAGAGCCCTTGGCAACGAAAAATCCTTGGCTGAGGTTTGAAAAACCGCCTCAATATTGCCGAATTCCACGGATCATTGCTCGTTGTCCATCGGCGATTGCCCCGTAAGTTACCGCTTGAGCACAATCCAATTCCAAAGCCTCGCCCGCGACGTCGAAATCGGGGCAAATTCCTACCTCCTCAGTTTCGGCGACACACGAGTGCTGATCGACTCGGGAATGCACCCGAAAAGGGAGGGTGACGAGGCGATACCCGATTTCAGTGGCATCGAATTCGGCAGCATCGACGCCGCCTTTCTCTCGCACGCGCATCTGGATCACTCCGGAACCATGCCGATCATCCAGCGATCGCAGCCAGACATGCCGGTGTTCACCACCGCCCCCACCGCCGCACTGGCCGAGGCACTGCTACACAATTCGGTCAACGTCATGACCTCCAAACGCGAGGAACTCAAGCGCACCGACTACCCGCTATTCACCCACCGCGACGTCGGCCGAGCGACCAAAAACTGGACACCCCGCGCACCCGGTCGCACCTTCGAAATCGGCGACGATGTCAAATGTACGCTCCACGAAGCCGGGCACATCCTCGGCGCCACCGGAACGATGTTCGAATATGCCGGACGCACCGTATTCTACACCGGCGATGTCCACTTCGAAGACCAGAGCATCGTCTGCGGCGCCGATTTTCCAGACAGCGGCATCGACGTGCTAGTGACGGAATGCACCCGCGGCGACTCGCCCCGCGCCCCGGAATACACGCGGCAGGGCGAGGGCGAACGCCTCGCCGACGCCATTGAAACCTGCCTCTCACGCGGTGGATCGGTGCTGGTGCCACTCTTCGCCATGGGCAAAACCCAAGAAACCCTCACACTACTCCGCGACTTCCAAAACGAAGGACGCCTGCGCCCGCTGCCCTTCCACATCGGCGGCCTCAGCGTCAAGATGACGACCATCTACGACCGCTTCGCCGATCGAGTGCGCCGCAAACACCCCGGCATGCGACTGCTGCGCACCGAGGGCCTGTTACAGATGCCGCGCCGCCGCGGCGAAATGCCGGAGCTGGGCGGCGGCCAGGTATTCACACTCTCCAGCGGCATGATGAGCGAACACACCATGTCCAACCGCGTAGCGCGAGGCTTCGTCCACAACCCCAAAAACCTCGTCGCCGTCGTCGGCTACGCCGACCCCGCGACACCCTTGGCGGCACTGCTGCGCTCCGAGCGAGGCGAAGAGATCGAATTCGACCACCGCCACGACCCGGTGCGCCGCGAGTGCGATGTCGAACGCTTCGATTTCAGCGGCCACGCACCCCGCTCCCACCTGATCGACTACGTCGAGCGAGTCCGCCCAAAAGTCGCAGTCCTAGTCCACGGCGACCGACCCGCAGTAGAGTGGATGCGCACAGAAATCGGCAAACGCCTACCAGAAACACAAGTAATCGTCCCCACACCAGGCGAAGCCTTCGATATCAGTTAGGGAGAAGACCTGCCGCCAAAACGCTTAAAACTTGAAACTCCAATGCACTCTTTCCAATACCGCAACCGCTCCCTGCACTGCGAGCAGGTCGATCTAGCGGCGCTCGCCGAGGAACACGGCAGCCCGCTCTACGTCTACTCCGCTAACACTATCCGCGACCACTACCGTCGCCTCGCCACCGCCCTCGCCCCGCTCGACCACCACATCGCCTACGCCGTCAAAGCCAACTCCAACCTCGCCGTGCTGCAACTCCTCGCCACCGAGGGCGCCGATTTCGACATCGTCTCCGGCGGCGAACTGTTCCGCGTCCTCAAGGCCGGCGGCTCCCCCTCCGGCTGCACCTTCGCCGGCGTCGGCAAAACCCGCGCCGAGATCGAATACGCCATGAGCATGGGCATCTACTGCTTCAATGTCGAAAGCGAAGCCGAACTGCGCTTCATCAACCAAGTCGCTGGCGAGGCAGGAATCATCGCCCCGGTCGCCGTACGGGTGAACCCTAACGTCGATGCCAAAACTCACAAATACATCTCCACCGGCAAAAGCGACAACAAGTTCGGCGTCGACTTCGAACGCATCCCCGACCTCTACGCCCGCGCCGCAAAGGAACTAACGAACGTCGAACTGCGCGGCCTACAGATGCACATCGGCTCCCAGCTCACCACCGTACAGCCCTTCATCGAGGCAGTGCAAAAAGTCGCCCCACTGGCGGCTCAGCTAAAGGCCGAGCACGGCATCCAGTTCCTCAGCGTCGGCGGCGGCATCGGCATCGTCTACCACGACTCACTGGCCAGCGGCGACGGCGACTGGTGGGACAACCAAGCCGGAGAAGAAACCGCCCTCACCATCGAAAGCTACGCCGCCGCCATCATTCCGGTTCTGCAGCCGCTAGGGCTAAAAATCTTATTCGAGCCAGGACGCATGATCGTCGGCAACGCCGGGGTGCTGCTCAGCCGCGTACTCTACAAGAAACACGGCAGCGCCAAGACCTTCACCATCGTCGATGCCGGCATGAACGACCTGATCCGCCCCGCCCTCTACCAGGGACACCACGACATCGTACCGATCACAGAGCCAGATGGCCAAAACGAAACCATCGACGTCGTCGGCCCGATCTGCGAAAGCAGCGACTTCTTCGCCCAAGACCGCGAACTCCCAAAGCTCGAAGAAGGCGACCTCATCGCCCTGCTCAGCGCCGGCGCCTACGGCTTCACCATGGCCAGCAACTACAACTCCCGCCCCCTGCCCGCCGAAGTTCTCGTCGATGGCGCCAACGCCACCCTCGTGCGGCGGCGACAGAGCTTCGACGACCTGATCGCCGGCGAGAGCGTAGCAGGTGCGCACGCCGAAAATACGGACTAGACTCCACCATGGCTCGCACCCTCCGCTCCCCACTACGCCCATGCCTCGCCGCCGCAATCCTGGCGGTGAGCGCCTTCGCCACCGGCGAATCCCAGGCACTCTTCGGCGGCTCCTCCTCCAAAGGAATCGACGAACACATCATCCTCAGCGGCGGCCCAGCACTGCGCCGCTGGGAAAACCTGCGCCGCGAATCCGACCGCCACGACCGCTGGTGGGGCAACTACATCCGCCCGGCCAGAGTTCGCATCCAACACCTCCAAAAACAACACGGCAGCACCGTTCCCATCACCTGGCTAGTCTACCGACCCTGTTACGAATCGCGCGCCACCGAAGACGGCAAACCCCTAATCAGCTGGATCGAATCCGTGCGCGACAAATACGGCATCCGCCTCGTCTGGATCTACAGCGGACGCGACGTGATCAAATACATCAACAAGGGGCGCAACCGACGCCGAACGAAAGTCGCCAGCTTCTACTACTACGGGCACTCCAACCGCCACGCCTTCATGATGGACTACAGCAACGACATCTCCGGCGCCAGCACCGCCTGGTTACACGAACGCGACCTGTCCAGCATCAAACGCTCCGCCTTCGCCCGCAAACCCGACTGCCGCAGCTACGGCTGCCACACCGGCGAGAGCATGAGCGCTAAATGGCGCTCCGCCACCCGCACCAAACTCTGGGGAGCCGTCGGCAAAACCGACTACGTCGACCCCACCAACCCCATCGTCTCCCCCGGCGGATATTGGAAATATTAGGGAGTTTCAAGTTTCAAGTTTCAAGTGTTCAGTTTGAAGTTTTAAGTAAGAATCAGACTCCTCCGGCGGCGCTCGCCGCCTCCTAATAAACTTCGCGCACCTTCGCGTTCTTCGCGGATACTCCCCCCTCATCTTAATTTTGTTAAAAAATCGCCGTGACCACTAAAGAACTCAGTTCCCTCTACCACCTCCCCTTCTTCACTCTTCTGCAAAAATCCCGTGCCGTCCACGAGGCGCACTGGCCCGGCGACGAGATCCAGCTCTGCACCCTCCTCTCCATCAAGACCGGCGGCTGTAGCGAGGACTGCTCCTACTGCGCCCAAAGCGCACGCTACTCCAGCGGCGTCGAAGCCGAACGACTGATGCCCAAATGCGACATCCTCGAACGCGCCCGCGCCGCCCGCGACAACGGCTCCACCCGCTTCTGCATGGGCGCCGCATGGAAAGGCGTCCGCTCCGGCACCAAACGCTTCGACGAAGTGCTCGGCATCGTCCGCGAAGTCGCCGACCTCGGCATGGAAGTCTGCACTACCCTTGGCGAACTCGGCCCCGAAGAAGCCGTGCAGCTCAAGGAAGCCGGCGTCACCGCCTACAACCACAATATCGACACCTCCCCCGAACACTACAAAACCATCGTCACCAGCCACTCCTTCCAAGACCGCCTCGACACCATCCGCAACGTCCAGGACGCCGGCATGTCCCTCTGCTGCGGCGGCATTCTCGGCCTCGGCGAAACCGTCGACGACCGCCTGCACATGCTCGAAATTCTTTCCAACTTCAACCCACCCCCAGAAAGCGTGCCGATCAATAAGCTCATGCCCATGCCCGGCACGCCGCTCGCAGGCGCCGCCCCGGTCGATACCTTCGATGTCGCGCGCACCATCGCCTGCGCCCGCATCGCCATCCCCGGCGCCAAAATTCGCCTCTCCGCCGGCCGCACCGAACTCAGCGAAGAAGCCCAAACCCTCTGCTTCTTCGCCGGCGCCAACTCCATCTTCTACGGCGACAAACTGCTCACCGCCGCCAATCCGCGCGCCGAACAAGACCTCGCGCTCTTGGCCAAACTCGGCATGCGCCCGCAGTCGCCCGACCGCAGCCGCCCCGCACCCGCCGTCGCCCCAGAGCGCCCCCTCTCCCCGCAACCCGCGTAGTGCGCCCCCCTCAGAGGCCCGCCGCCACGATGCCTCCGCGCCCTAACAAAGCATCAATTCTCATGGCCATCGCGGCCATCGCGTGGATCGTTCACCCGCCCGAGGCGCCAGCCCAGAGCACCCCACACACCTACGCCCCCTCCCGCGCCCGCAGCGTCACATCGACCCACCCCTGGCGGCGCAACATCACCGCCTCCGTGTTCTGGATCGGCGAGAAAGCAACCGCCGCCAACCCGCGCCACAACAGGGCCAGCTCCTGGGACACCCAATGGATGCGCAGCTACGGCGGCTTCGACGACCCCGACCGAGCCAACCGCACCGCCGACTACTGCCCGAAAGGTTTCACGCCAAAACTGAACCCCTTCTACATCGCGCTCCCCTACAACGACCGCATCAACTGGGAAAAGACCAAAAGCAGCGCCCGCCGCGTCATCCCCTGGTTCAAACACGCCTTCGAACGCCCGGGAAAGAGCGTCTGCCATGGGCGCTGGGTCGCCATCCACCACGCCGGCAGAACCTGTTTCGCCCAATGGTCCGACGTCGGCCCCTTCGAGACCGATGACTGGTCATACGTGTTCGGATCCTCTCGCCCGAAAAACACCAGCAACAAGGCCGCCGGCATCGATCTCTCCCCCGCCGTGCGCGACTATTTGAAAATCAAAGGCGGCCTCGCCAGCGTCGACTGGCGCTTCGTCGAACTACGCGAAATCCCCTACGGCCCATGGCGTAAATACGGCACCAACAACCACTTCATCCACAAGGCACGCCACCTCGACCGCGCCAAACGTGAGGAAATTCAACGACTCAAAGCGGCCCGCGACCAGTGGCTAAAAAGCGGCGGCCACTGAATGGCGAATCGGCCATCTCTAACAAAGCGCCTCCACCTTCGATTACTCTGCGGTTTTTGGAGCGTCCCCGACCGCCTTCCTCAGCTCGCCGAGAGCACGATCGATATCGTCCTCGCTGAGATTATTCAACGCTTTGGACACCTTATCATCGCCCTCTGCAGCGCCCTGCTTACGTCGGGTAATTTCGCGCGCGGCGGCAGAGAGCGCATCGTCCTTATCCTCGGCGCTGATGTTATCGATCTCTGAAATCTCCGGAATTTTCGCCTCCGTACCGCCGGGGCGCACGATCATCGACCCGTCCTGCGGCTGTGCCGGAGGCGGTCGGCGATCCGGGCGCGGATTGCTCGCTGCAACGGGCTTAGCCGGCTTAACCAGCGCCGCCTCCTCCGGTTTCTCCTCTTTGCCAAAGCAGGAGACGAGCAGGCAGGCGGTGGCGAGGAGCAGTAGGCGTTTGAGCGATTTAATCATCGTGAGTATCATTGTGTGGTCGGTGGATATACCATGTTTTCGGCCATCCTGCCATCAGTTCGCGCACACCCTACTCACTGATACCCAACAGCCCGCGCACCAACTCCAGCAGCTGCCTGGGCTGGTAGGGTTTTGGCAACACAGCGCAAAATCCGTAACGCTCGGGATCGGACATCGCCGGATCGTCGGAATAACCGCTGGAGACGATCACTTTGGCGCCGGGGGCGATCTGGTGGATTTCCTCGACCGCCTTGACGCCACCCATGCCGTTGGGGATCGACAGATCGGTAATGACAATGTCGAACGCCTCGCCGCGATCGAAAGCTTCGATATAACGCGCCACGGTCTCGATACCGTCCTCGGTTCCCGTCACCTCGAACCCGCCCTGCTCCAAGTTGGCCACCAGCAGCCGACGAATCAGTGGTTCGTCTTCGAGCACGAGAACTCGCGGCTTCCGCCCCTCCAACGCCAACCCCTCCGGCGACACACTGGCGACCTCTGCGGGAGGTGGCTCGCGACGATCCGCTGGCGCTGGGAAAGCGACGCTCACCGCCGTGCCCCTACCCTCTTCGGAACGCAGAGCGATACCCCCGTTGTGTGCGCGCGCGATCGACTCGCAGACCGTCAGACCGATGCCGGTGGCGTTGGATTCGCCGCGGGTACTGAAATAGGGCTCGAACAGCCTATCTAACAAATCCTCGCCCACACCATGACCGCTGTCTTCGACTTCCAACACCACATAGTCGGCGACCGCCTCCAGCTCCAACGCTGTCGGCAGCGCCTCGCGCATCGGGGCACCCGCCGGCGCGTTGCGCAGTCGCAGCGTTAGGGTACCGCCGCCGGGCATCGCCTCTTCAGCATTGCGCACCAAATTTTCCACCACCCGCCGCAGCTGGCCGGGATCGGCGTCCAGCGGCCAGATGTCTGCGGCGATCTCGATCCGGTAGTCGATGCGCGGGTCGCGCTCCAAATCGGCGCCGATCTCACGCAACAAAACACCCGGGTCGATGCGCTGCCGGATCGGTGCCCCGCCCTTGGCAAAGGTCAGCAGCTGGTGAACGCGATTCTGCGCACGCACGGTCGCCACGCGCGCCTGCTCCAGTTCCTCGGTTCCGTCGATGCCCTCCGGCAGCTTCATTTCGGCCAGCGATAGGTTGCCCAACATGACGGTGAGGATGTTGTTAAAATCGTGGGCGAAGCCTCGCGCCAGCAAACCCAGACTCTCCAGCTTCTCCAGACGGCTGGCGCGCTCCAGCTCCTCGCGACGCTCGGTCACGTCGCGCAACAGCAGCAACAACCCCTCGCCGAACGGATAACCGCTGGCCTCGAACCAGCGCCCGCCCTCCACGGTCTGAAACTCGAAACTGTAACGTTCGCGCCGCGCCATGGCGCGCGATCCATCATGGAAATTTTCTTCGCGAGCAGCAGGCGGCAAGATATTCCAAAAGCCGCTACCGATCAGCCCCCCACGACCGTCACCAAAGCTCTCCACCGCCCGCTGATTAAGGTAAGTGATGTCCCAGTGGCGATCGACGGCGATCAGCGGATCGGCGATCCCCTCGACAATCTCCCGCAGCGGTTCCCCGTCCCCATCCCGAGCCACAACGCCAGCAGCGCTTTGTCGGGCATCGCCCGCAGCGCGCTCCTCAGCCCTGCGGAACACCACGACCAGCCCGACCAGACTGCCATGGGAATCTTTGAGCGGAGCAGAGTTATCCTCCACCGCCAGGCGCCTGCCCTCCCGAGTGGACAGCAGCACCCGCCGCCCGCCACCACGATCCACCGACCCGCCGGGGCGGGGGGTGAAAGGCGGCGCCTCGCGGCCACTGCTATCGGTGATTTTGAAGACCTCCCCCAGCACCCGCGAGCGCGCATCGGCGAACTCCCAGCCGGTCAGCGATTCGGCGACCGGGTTCATGTAAGTGATGTTGCCGACGATGTCGGTGGCGATCACGCCGTCCGCCATGCTGCGCAGCGTGCTCATGAACTGCTCCTCGCGATCGGCCAAGGCGGCGCGCGAACGCGTGCGCGAGATAGCGATCTCCACCGCCGATTGCAGTTCGCTCTCGTTGAAGGGTTTCAAAAGGTAGCCCTCCGGTTCCGTCTTGCTCGCCCTAGAAATCGTGTCCTCATCCGCCAGCGCGGTCAGATAGATGATCGGTTTGCCGTAGGAACAGCGGATGCGCTGCGCCGCCTCGATCCCGTCCATCGCCCCGGACAACCGCACGTCCATAATCACCAGATCGGGATCGATGCGACGGACGATCTCTAGCGCCTCGGAACCCGTCCGAGCGATATCCGGCACGCTGTACCCGAGACGGACCAACGTGTTCTGGATATCCCTTCCGACTGCGCCTTCATCTTCAACTACAAGAATGCGAACAGGACTCATCAATATTCCGCTGGGAACTTATGCTCTCGTCGGCAGGCGAAATCCAACACGAAATTCGCTTTCTATCCCGTCCTCCACCTCGACCTCTCCACCGATGCGCTCGGCCAAGCCGCGAACGATCTTCAAACCCAGCCCCGGCGCGCTCCCGAGCGTGAACCCGAGGGGCAGGGCACCGGCATCGTCCTGCACCATCAGCCAACCGCGACCCGTCTGCGCATCGAGCTCGATCGTGCATTCGACGGCGACCTCGGCGCAGTCCGCACAGCCGTGACGGAAGGCGTTGCAGAGCAACTCATTAGCGATCAACGCCACCGGCATCGCCAAGCCGGCAGGCAGGATAACCCCCTTGGCGTGGAGGCGCACCGTCACGTCCGCCTCCTCCGGCGCCTCCCTCTCCAGCAATTCGCCGATCAGTTCTTTCAAATAAGCTCCAAAATCGATCCGCGCGAACTGGCCATCGCCGATCATATGGCTCTGCAACATCGCCAGCGCATCGACCCTCCCCTTGCCCGCGCGAGCGGTTTCCGCGCCGACCCCCTCGCCGCGTGCCTGCAGACCGAGCAGGGTCGAGATGGTCTTCAAATTGGCGCGCAGGCGACCGTGTATCTCCGCGCGCGCCGTGGCCGTAGCCGTGGCCGTGGCCTGCGCAACCATCTCCTTATCGGTGGCATCGCCCTGCCGAGGAAGCGGGGGAGCAACCTCCGCTTCGGCCTCGGGGCGAGCCTCGCGATTGACCCCAACCAATGCCAGCGGCGTATCGTCCTCATCCCGCAGGGTGACAAACACCACGTCGCACTGCCCGGCCGCTCCATCGCGATGCACGAACGTCGCCCGCGATTCCCAACACTGCGCGCTGCGAATCGCCTCAGTAAATTCGTTCCGGAACGCCGCCGGATCATCGCCGCCATAGATCTCGTGCAGACCGAGACCAACAGCCTCCGATTTCGTATAACCGAACAGCTTCTCCGCCGCCGGGTTCCAGTCGATCACTCGCCCCCGCATGTCCGCCACCATGATCGCGTCGCCGATATGGGCGAAGGTCAACGCCTGCCACTTCAGCTTGGTCTGCGCCTCGTGTGCCCGCGACACGTCGCGCATCAAAATCACCGTGTTGCTAGAGCCGCTGCGGGCAGCACGCAACTCCAGGTGAACGGTGCCACCTTCACCGGCGACACGGAACCCGTGTTGGAAGACACCCTCGCCACCCAGCGCTTCGGCGAGCTGCTGCGGGCTCACCCCAATATCGGGAAACACCTCGCCCAACTCGCGCCCGAGCGAAGCCTCGCGATCGACCTGCAACGGGAAATCGACCGGCGGAATCAACTCGACGATCCGCTTGGAATCATCCAGCACGACGATCATATCAGGGCTCGCCCCGAACA
>QIKC01000150.1 GCA_003232855.1 Verrucomicrobiales bacterium | reverse complement strand
CTGGGCTCTCTGCTAGAACCGCGTCGCCCCTGAAGGATGCTTGTATCAGCCGGAGTTCATCGAGGCTTTTGTTCTTGATCCGGGCTATCTGCTGATGGCGGTATTTTTTCTGTTCCCTGTCCCAAAAGGTCGTCCGGAGGATGCCGACAGGGGTCTTCCTGCTGGTCTGGATTTCGAGGTGAACTTTTGGCTCCGCACTAGGCATGGCCATTAACTAACCTAGTTGCGCGCAAATACAAGTAAAATTATTTTCAAATGCATGGCTATGTTTGAAAGCTCAAAACCGCTGTTTGGCGATATTCTATATGGGCTGGCGAACTTTTTTGGCTTACAACGTCCGTTTCAATTTATCTCGCGAAGCGAATTCTGACGGGGTGCCGCCTTCGGGCTTCCAGTAGCAGAGCAGCATCATGACGGCGAGGGCGAGTAGGGCGAGCAGGCTGAAGCCGTGACTCCCTTCGCGGGCGATACGCAGGTTCAATTGCAAGGGCGAGCCGCCATCGACCTGCACGCTGCGGTGGAAGGTGAGCACTTCGCCGCGGCCTTGCACCGGGACATCGATGGCCTGGAGCGCGGGTTCGGCGGCGAGCCGCTGGCCGACCAGGCGGGTGGCGATGCGGCGCAGGGCGCCGGTCTCTTCTGCACTGTTGCCGAGCAACAGCATATCGACCTTTTGCGGGTCGTAGTTAAGCTGTCCCTGGAGAAGGGGATTGCGCTCGGCGGCCTGCTCGAGCTGTTGGTTGGGGGCGACGTTGGTCTCGCCGACGTTGTCGAGGTAGAGTTTCTGGCGGCGGGTATTAAGGCCGAGGATGGTCTGTTCGGTCTGTAGCTCGCGCAGTTGCACGCGGGCGTCCTCGTTGGCGGCGGGGGCGAGTTCTTGGTTGTCGGCGGCGCGGGCGAATTCGATGAGTGCTCTCCGCTGGTCGCCCTGATCGCGCCAGCGGATGCCTTTCTCTAACGATTGGATGCCGTCTTGATGCAGCACGTCTCGGCGTTGGAGAACGGCTTGTTGATACTCTTCGAAATCGTAGTGGCGGTAGTCCCGTCGGTCGGCGAGGTCGAGTGTGCCGCTGGCGCTGCGCAGGGTGTAGCCTGCCGGCAGGATGACCTCCCAGGTGATGTTTTGGAGCGGCACGTTGAATTCCGGTCCGGTCAGCGAGACCTTCCGCGAACCAGATTTCGCGGGCGTGTGCGACCAAGAGATAGCCACCTGGGCGGTGCCGCCTTGCTCGCGTGGATGCACGTAGAAGCGGTGGGCGTCACCTTCGCTGACGATGCCGACGCTCTCGTCGTTGACGAAGGCGCCGAGCAAGGTTGCGGTGTCCGGTAGGCAGATGTTCATGGCACTTTTTTCGATTACCTCGACCTGCATTTTGGCCTCGGTGATAGAGGCGCCGCCGGGCGAGAAGACGGTGGTGAAGTGGCCGCTACCGATGCGCAGGCTGAGCGTTTCGGCGACGCTGTGGCGTTGGATTTTGACGGCGAGCGCGGCCTCCGGCTCGACGGCGCGGAAGGCGAAGGCGGGCATGCTGCGGTCGCGCGGGTCGTGTAGGTCGCGTGGGATGGCGGACCAGTCGACACGTTCCCAGCCGCGCGGGGTTTCGGCGATGCTGATTTCGAGGTGGTCGGAGACGCGGATGGCGACCCAGTAGGCGGCCTGACGGACGCCTACCAGTCGGGCGACGCGCAGGCGGTCGGTTTGCCCCCCGGCGGTGACGCTGCTGCGGTCGGCAGTGCGTTGGTAGTCGATCTCGACCTTGGCTGAGCCGAGGATGCGGCGGCTGAAGCGGAGTTCCCAGAGGTCGGAGGCTGCGCCGGTATCGCCGTCTTCAGCGGTTTCGATTTTGACAATGTCGGCCACTGTCTTGCCACCGGCGCGCACGGTTTTTTCTTCGTCAGCGGTGAGGCCGGGGAGGTGCAGGCGCAAGGTTTTTACTGCGGCGTTTTCGACTTGGTAGTTGATGCTCAGCCGCGTGCGGGTCAGGCTCTCGCGCAGGGTGACCTCTTGCAGTGCTTGGGCGGTGATCCAGGTGTCGAGCTGTTCGAGTGCCAGCCCGAGTTGCCAATCGGCCTGCAGAAGGCGGAAGGCCAAGGTGCCGTTGCGGCCGCCGGAGAGGCGGCGTGCGTCGAGCTGCGAGACGTGCTGTCGCGAGGCAGCGGCGGCGCGGATGCCCTGTTCGGGGACGACTAGCAACTGCCCGGTCTGGCGGGTGGCCTCGCGGATGCTGAAACGTGGCACGGGCCACTCCTCCTGTGCGGTGGGCGCGGGACCGGTCAACGAGATGGCGAATTTCTGGGCGCCGATAGTGCGGCCGTTGAGGTGCAGGGTGATGATCCGCCGCTCGCCTTCCCCCGATTCGGTCCAATGGCTCAAGGCGTCGCCGCTGGCGGTTTCGATTTCCAAATCGTTTGTTAGCAGAAAACTGAGTTTGAAGAGTCCGGCGCGGGTGATGTCGGCGAGCAGGTCAACGGCGAGCACCAATCGATCGGCACCGATCGACAGCGTCTGTCGGGTGCTGACTCTGACCTCGGGGGCGACGGCGGCGGCGGTGACGATGACACTGCCCGTGGTGCCTTGGTAGCGGAACGCCTGGTGCAGAGCGATTAGCGGTTGCCCGTCTTTGTCGGCGGGCAGGAGGGAGGTGTCGAAGTCGTCGAGGTTGACTTTGGACATGTGGTCGGGGGTGATTTTCTCCGGTTGTGCATCGGATCCGAAGGCGACCGCGAGGGTACCGACCTGGCTGACCGCGCCGCGCACGCCGAGCGGCCTCAGTGTGGTGGTGGCGGGCAGCGCACCGGTGCTTTGTTGGGTGGAGACGAGGAGGCTGAAGGGCTTCGTTTTCGCCGGTGCCAGGCGGATGTGTAGCGATCGGGATTCCGGGTCAAAGCGCCAGCTGTCGATATCGTCATCGTTGCCGACGACTTCGCTAACGGTGAAGCCTTCCGGCACGTCGAGATCGAGGCTGGCCAACTGGCCGCGTGAGGGGCGGACGATGACTTTGTGGCGACCGTCCACCAAGCCGGGCGCGGGCAGGAAGAGGTTGGCGACCTCGGCGAAAAAGGTGGCCTTCTCGGTGCTGAGGTCGCGGCTTTTCGGTTTGAGGTGAACCGTCGCACCGGCGCCGGGGGACAGGATCATGCGTGCGCCGCTGGCGTTCGCGGGGAGGTCGGGCAGGGGTTCGATTTTGATGGCAGCTGGCGAGAGGAATTCCCAGCCGGGCTGCTCGTAGCGTAAGTCCAGCCGCTGCACCGCCGCGCCGCCGGTGGGTAACGTGAAGGATTTTACCGGCGAGGTTAGCGGCAGCTCGTAGGAGAGAGTGGCGCGGGTGCGGCCGGTGCGCTCGACCACCAGCCAGTATTCGACCGCCCCGCCCACCTCGCGTTTAGTGACGCGGAGGCCGTCGGCGGCAAAGGCGGTCAACACGGCGGGGGAGCGCAGTAGCAAGAGGGTATCGCTTTGGCGCGCGTCGATCTGTAGTTCGAGGTCGGCGTAGATTCTGTCGTCGTGGATACGCAGCACCTGGCTGACGGAATCGGCCATCGGCGGTGGATCTGCGGCCTGCGTCGAGGATGTCCCGAAGGCGCCGAGCAGCCCTGCGGAGACGCAAAGCGCTAGCAGGCAGGAGGTGACACCGCCATCGGGGGTTTTCGCTGCGGTATTTTGTCGGCGTCGCGCAGCGCGGCAGCGGAGTTCGGCGACGGTCGCGCGCAACGGTGGGTGGATGGCGTAGAGGTAGAGGAACACCGCTAGGGTGATGAGGAACGGCGCGGCGCCGCCGCGTTGCGCGAGCAGTCCGCCGCCGAGCAGGGCGATGCCCAAGGCCGCCGCCGGCGGGCGAGCGGCGGAGAGAGCGATGAGGCGGCCGCCAGCCAGTAGGGCGATTCCCACCAACACCACTACGACCCCAGGCCAGGAAATATAGGTCTCCCAGGCCGCCACGTTGCGCAGTTGCAGGGTGACGCTTTCTCCCCCCGGAACCACAGGGGCGACGAATTCCAGCGTGGATTGGCCGACCGACTGCTCGTCACCGGCGCGGGAGGCGAGACCGGCGGCCATGACGATGCTGATTGATAACAAAACGATGCCTACTATTTGAGGAGCCCTGGCGGTCGTCCCGGCGCGGGTCAGGATGATGCCGATCAAAGCGAAGGTGACCAGCAGGAGCGGCGTTGATCCGCCGCGCGCCTGCAGCCACGTGAAGCCGGTCTCGGTCTGCATCGGATCCGTCAAGGCGGGCGTGCGGCGCCCGGCGGGAACTAGGCGTCGGTCGGGGTCGCCACGGACCGTCCAGGTAGCGATCACGGTGGGCACGGAGAGGGTGGGGGCGACGAGGGTCGGGCGTCGCGGGTTGTCCGCGGTCTGGCCGAAGCTTACGCCGACTTGGATCGGCGTGTTCGGATCGATACCGGCGGGTAATGGCACCAAGGTCATGTCGGCGTCCGTGCGGGCGTTTACCGTGGCGCCGTTGACGCTGGCCTCCCACAGACGGGCTCCCGCCGGAAGCTGGAGGCGCAACGCCTTGTGGCCACGGGAGCGCACGTAGAATTTGGCGTTGGTGACCACTTGGCCATCCCCCGAGACGTGGCTATCGAGGTTGGCGTAATCGACCACCTGGTCGATCGTCTTGCCCGGCGTCGACCATTTGATGTCGAGCGCGAGTTCGAGCGGCCGTGCGGAATACTGGTAGATGGCCAGCGATGGCGAGCTGGTCAGCAGGCGGAATTCGGCGGGCAATTCGAGCGGACTTAGCTTCAACAAGCCGGGCGAGGCAGCGGTGATTTCGTGGCGCACCTGCGAGGGGCTGACCACTTGAATGAATCCGCGTTCGCTTTGCACGCCGACCGGTTTCACTTGGCCGGGGTGGAGGCTGGCGCTGCCGGTATCGATCGGTTGCTCGAAGGTGAGCAAGAGCGTCGCGGCGCCGAGGGTCGGCTGATGCAGGGTGATGACCAGCTGCCCGGTTGCCTCGTCGCGTCGCCAGCCTTGGACATTTTGTCCTTCGACCGCGAGGTTGCCGATGCCTTCGGGCACTTCCAGCCGCCACTCGCCGACGGGCGCGCCGACCACGAAGTAGTTGAGCAAGACGCTGCCGTAGGCGATGCCCTGCTTTAAGGAATAGAGGTGGAAGACATCCACCTGCACGCTCTGCGCGAGCGCGGCGACATCCAGCGTGGCCGACCACGCGGCGTCGCGCAGGCGAAAAGTCTGCTGTAGGCCGGGAGTTTTTTCCGGAAAGTAGGCCATGGGTACCTCGGAGAGGTTGTCGATCTGTGCCGGGGTGGCGCGGAAGCCGGCCACCACTGCGGCGCCGACGTGGCCGCGTACCGATTTAGCGCCGGGGTAGGACAGCGCGGGTAGTGACCAGGGGCCGGCGGCAGCGGCGATGTTTTTTTCCAATCGGAATTGCACCAGCTGGCGCCCGATCACCGCGTTGCGGAAGAGTATTTTGAGCAAGCGGCTGTCGCCTTCGGCCTCCGAGCTGATCACGTGGTCGGCGATTTCCGCGCCATCGACTGAGACCACGGCGTAGCCCTCCGGGATGCGCAGCGTCCACTCGCGCACCGGCGCCTCGCGGATGTCGAGTTCTATCCGGCCGTCGATGACGCGGTCGGTATCCGTCATTTCGTAGATGAGGATCTGTGAGACGCTGATTTCGGGGAGGATTTGGTCGGCGTTAATTTGATAGGAGTGACCGGCGGAGGGGAAGCGGTAAACGAAGACCTGGCGCGCGCCATCCGGGAGCGCGTCGCCGGGGAACTGTTCCGGCGCGATCTGGGTGAGGCCGGTGACGCCGTTTACCTCCAGCCGCACCGCCCCGGAATTACTGACTCGCAAGTATCCAGAATGGCGCACGGCACCCTGTGGGGTCAGGCGCAGGGGTGCGAGTTTGACAGGGAAGTCGCCCAGTGGTGCTTGGCTGCGGACGACGATGCTCTGCTTCGTGGCGATCGGCTGCGAACTTTGGATCCTCAATAGACGCTTTCCCTCGCCGGCGTCGGTGACCGTCCAGCCGAGCACTGCATCGCCCTCGACGGAGAGGATTGCGCCTTCGCCTTCGAGCAAAATGTTCACGCCGTCCAGCTTGCCTTGCAGTGGGGTGAGGTCGAAGAGCGTGCTCTGTCGCAACAGCCCGGCGCCGACGTGCGCATCGACGATGGCGTCGGAGGCGAAGAAGAGTTTGCCCTCGCCCTGGTCGCTCGCCTTTTGCCAAGCCAGTTGGCAACGGCCGTTGGCGGCTAAGAAGCCGGTCCAGCGCACGCCTTGGAGCAGCGGGAAGACGGCGGCAGCGGAGTCGAATTTGGAATCTCCCGCCAGCCCGTCGAGGTTCACCGGCACGACCGCTCCGGCGGGTGCGAGGAAGTCGAGCCCGTAGTGCCCGTCGCTTTCCGAAAGTCCGGCCTGAAATTCGAAACGCACCGGAAAGGTGCCGGCGCTGGGGAAGACGAGCTGGTAAACGGGAGCCTCATCGCGCGGGTCGAGTCGCAGGGAGAAGGCATCGCCTGCGGGCAGCTCGCTGACTGCCGCGCGGCCGGAGAGGATGTCGATGTGCCCGCCCTCCGCAGCGCTGACGCGTGCCTCGCCGGTGAGCACGAAGCGGGCGCTGCGCCCGGACTCGTCGATGCTCCCGGTGAGGCTGACTCCGACCATCTCCACCGCCGCCAACGCCGCGCCGCCGGGGGTGAGATGTAGCGAGAGTTTGCCCTCGCCGAAGCTCTGGAACTTCCAGTTGCGGTCGCTGGGCGTCGTGCCACCGACGGGCACCAGGCCGAACGCGGCGGCGATGCGCACATCGAGCGAAGCGTCGGTGCTCAGCGAGATGAGAGAGGAAAAACCCACCGCGTCGCCGGCGCCGAGTATAAAAATGTTCGCCTCCGCTGGCAGCTGGAGATCCTTTGCCGAAACGACGATTTTCGCCTTCAGCGTCGCGGCGGATTTTCCGTCCTCGCCGAGAGTCGGGCGGATTTCCAAAAAGCGTTCGACTCGATCCCCTACCGTGCGCCTGGCGACGCCCCACGCGGCGATGCCATCGCCGCTCACTGAGGTAATGTCACCATCACCGTGGATCGCTAGCACTAGCAGATCCGCTTTGCCTTGCAGGACGCGCAATTCCAGGTCGATCTCCGCCGACCAGGAATGGGCGTTGAGCGTGATGACGGACTGCGAGCTGGCGCTGAAAAAAAGCGGCGGCGGTGTCTGCTGCAGCCTGCGCGCTTCGATGATTAGAGGGATCGTGTCCGATCCGGGCACAGCGGGGACAACGTCAATGTCCTCGGCCACAGGTTCCTGGGCGAAGCTGTAAGCACAAGCAAGACAAAGCGCAGCAATAGTGAGTTTCATTGGTGGTTGGGTGATTGGGCGATTCGTTTTGATTATTGTTTCCGCGCGGTTTCGATCATCAGCACCAGTTGGCGAACGCGTTCGATCTCGCCGAAGGGGCCGTTGCGCAGGGCGGTGCCGATGGTGGATAACGTGGCGAGATCGACGGCGTCACCGGCAGAGCCGCCGCGGAGCTTTTCGCCGAACAGGCCGGCGGTGGCGGCCAGCTGCATCGACGGGGCGGCTTCGTTCAGGCGTGGGGCGCTCGGGCGGTAGCGGATCGGCCAAGAGCGTTCGACCATCGCGCCGCTGGCGGTGTCTTGGAAGCGCACGGAGACTTCGCCGATGTCGCCTTGCCCGGCGGGGTCGACTTCGATTTGATAGAGTGCGTTGCCCGCCTCCGCAGCGGCGATTTCTGCAGCATCCACCGCGTCGTCGCGGAAGTCCTCCTCGTTCAGTCGGTGCTTTTCAAAACCGGACAGGCGGTAGCGGGTGACTCGCTCTGGGTTGAATTTTACCTGCACCTTGACGTTGCGCGCAGCGGGGCGCAGGGCGCCGGCCAGTTGGCGGACGAAACCAGCATCGGCATCCTTCGGCTTGTCGAGGAAGTAGTAGCGGCCGTCGCCCTTGCGCGCCAGTGCCTCTAGGATTTCGTCGTTGAGCCCATCGGCACCCACGCCGCAGGCGTCGAAGGCGATGCCGCGCCCGCGCAGGCCGATGATGCGTTGCTGTAGCGACTCGGGGGAGGCGTCGCCCAGGTTGGCGGCGCCGTCGGTGATCAAAACGATGCGGTTTTGCGCGCCGTCCAGGAACTGACGGGTCGCCGTCTCTGCGGCCAGGCGCAACGCCTCTTCAAGGTTGGTGCCGCCCTCGGACGGCGCGGCGGCGACCAGTGCCGCCAACTCCCCGGCGCGTGCCCCGGGCAGGCGGTCGACGATTAGGCTCGGCGTGCGGGCGAAGCCGATGACGCTGATCACGTCGTTCCCGCCCAGCAGGCTCGCCAGCACCTCGAAGGCTTTCGCGACCGAGGCCTCGCGGTCGGCGCGCTCCATCGATCCCGAATTTGTCTAACAAAATCGTGAGCCTAAGAGGCTGGCCATCGGCGCGCCCGGAGGCAGCGGTTTTCATCGAGATACGCAGCAGGTTGCGCTGTTGGAGAAAAGGGTGCACACACTGCTCGATCGCGCAGGCGACGCGCTCGTCCAAGCTCGGCGAAGGGTCGCCGTAGTCGAAGGCGTTGACGAATTCCTGGCCAGCCGCCGCCATCCAGCAACGCGGCCTTCGCCAGCTTGAACGATACATCGCTGACGCTCAGCGAGAAGGTGGAAAACGGCGCGTCGGCGGTGAGTTTTTCCAAGTCGAAGAGCTGGGGAGAGGAGGGGGCTTTCGCTTTGGCCAACAGTGAGCGCATTTCCGTGAGGGATGCCCTCTGCCTCTCGTAATTTTCCTTCAATTCGAGGTAGGCGACGTTCTCCCTGCGTTCCGCAAGGGAAAGTTCTTTGGAACGCTTGTTGGCGGCTTTGGGATTTTTCAGAGTCCGTTTCGCCATCTCTAGCTGGGTGCCGAGCGCATCTTTCGCGGTATCGACGGCATCCTCCAACATCCCTTGAATCAACTCGATCTGTTTGTCTACGTTGACCACCTTCGAGTGCCTGATTCCAAGCCCGCTCTCGATGAGCTGAGATCGCGAGAGCAGGAGGTTTTGATACTCGGGATAGCGTGCGATGAGCGTCCAGTTCTGGAGCTCCAGATCGACTGCCGCTTGGATTTTTTCATGGCCACTAAGGCTTTCTAGTGCCTGTAGTGTGGTTTTGAGGTTTTGGATACCCTGTTCGGTAGCGAATGCCTCGTGTCTCGCCTTCATCACCATGGCACGGATCTTCTCGGAAGCTTTACTTTCCCCCCCTCTTGCCCACGAAGGCGAGCCAAGGCTGGGTTCTACGATGTTGTAATTCTCCATGACGTCGAGCATGGCGATGCGCGCCTTCTCAAGACGGTTTGATTGCTCATAGATTCGCTGTTCTAGGAGTTTGATATTATCGCCCTGCGCGCGTTCCTTTTTGAACTCTGTGCCATTTGCGGGGTCGCCGGGGATGCCCCGGCTGATACTGGATTTGAGTGCGAGCGAGGCGTCGTCCGCATCGCCCGAGCCGCGTGGAGGGGAGGGGGTCTTGTTGCTGCGCCGGGGGGAGGATGGATAGTCTGGGCGGTCGACGGCGAAGGGGGCATCGAGAGTTGCTAGAGCATTATGTGGGGTCGGGGTGAGCTCGTCTTTGCTTGTTCCCGTCCTGGTATCGGCGGCCGCTTCGTCTGATTTGGGTAGATGTTGAGAGGATGCGTGGTATCTGGAACTCGCCGCCTTCTCTTGGCTCTTCGTGCTCATTCCTTCCGGGAAACCACTGATGCCGAGGATGCCGCAGATCACGACGAAGACCGCAGCCACGGCGGCGAAACGGCGCCATTGGCTGGTCTTGTCAGGGGCGCCGTCGGCCGTGAGCGCCATGTCTTGGCAGTTGCTGATCGGGGCGGTGGTGGCGATGGTTTCGAG
>QIKC01000321.1 GCA_003232855.1 Verrucomicrobiales bacterium | reverse complement strand
TCACTTCCGTTTGCGGGCGAGTTTCCGGGTGGGCTTCTTTTTTACTTTTCCCATTTCGCTCTTCACCTTTCGTTCTGCTCGAATCCTTTCGAGAAGAACGCCCGCGGGTTCGTCGTTGGGGTCTTGCGGGACGAGTCGGCCGCTGAAGGCCTTTTTCAGGATGGACTGGCGCAGGGCTTCGCTGCCCTTCAAGGCGGCGTCGATTTCACTCTCGTTCTGGGCAATGACGGTGAACTGCTCGTCGAGAAGGCGGACGATCTCCTTTTGCTCGGGGAGGGAGCAGAGGGGGAATTGATAAAGACCAACGCTGACCGCCGAGAGATTTGGTTGAGCTGAGCCATTGTCGAATCGCTTCAGCTGGGATTTGCCCAAGGGGCTCAGAAGGAAACGGTAAATCATTTCAGACGAGTCAGGGATAACCGGGCGAATTATCATCAAAGACGATGCGATTGCGCCTTCGATGTACGGTTTCACAAACGCAGTTTTACCGAACGTTGCGCCTCGAAGGCAATAGACAAGATCACCCTTTTGGATCCTTCCGCCACTCAGGCTATCGAACTTCTTCCGTGTGATGTAATGCATCCGGTCGGGCGAGAGAGAACCATCCGGCTGGATGTGGCCGGTATTGATCCACGGAATGCCCTTGGCAACATATTCATTGCGATTCGGATAGTTCTTGCCGCGGTCGCCATTTAAAAAATCGCAAATCGTTGCCAATACGCACCAAGACCACTCATTCGGAAGTGATGGCAGTTCTGCCGCGTCTTCATCTGAAATGCTGAGTCCAGTTGTTGGCCTTTTTGGGTTTGGCGGCCTCTTGGTGTTTTCGCCATCGGTTTTCCAATTATCGAGTGCAACCTCCCAAATTCTAAGACTCTCCTCGTACCGTGCGATTCGTTCATGTTGGATGCGTTGGAGGAGATGTTTGGGGTCTTCGAGTTGATCGGGGTTGTTGTTGCGCCAGGCTTCGGTGAGTTTGCCCTCGAAGGCTTGTTTGAGGAGGGACTGGCGATAGACGCCGAGTTTGCGGCGCGCCCGGCGCAGACTCTCCTCGCCGTCGTCCAAATCCCCAAAAAGCCCCTCAATCTTCCCCACAATCCGCTTCTGCTCATTCAGCGGCGGGAGGGGGAGCGGGATCTCCGCCACAGTTCGTGAAGAGAGATGCTTGACTGTGACAGAAGATGTTTCTGCGTTGACGGCATTCAAATATGGCTGCAGCACGAGGAACAAAAATCGGAAGGAATAGAACTCGGTCTCTCGAAGGATTCGGCAGACTCGCTGGTTGAGCAGCCCATCTGGACCGCTCCAAAGAGCAGCATGAAAGTCCCCATCCATTCCGATCAGGAGATCTCCTTTTGCGATCACATACTCGCTATCATATTCTCCAGAGTAAAGGTTCTGGGTATAGTCCCGACGCACATCCCGAATACGAATCAGCGGCATTCCGTTTTCGTGATTAAAATGTTTCGAGCTAAACGCGAAACCGTTCTGAACGGATGCAATGTATCTCAAAGGGACCCGTTCCCAGCGCTGAGCCATGGCAAGAAGCGGGAACTTCCCACTCGCGACGATTTCTATGGGTGACTTTCCGAGTGCCATGCGTTTTAAGCTAACTCCCTCCAGCTAATTTCATCCATCACCCCACCCATTTCATCCTCTTCAAATCCGTGCATTCTGTGCAATCCGTGGTTAAAAATTCTGACCACAGAGAGCACGGAATAAAGAAGGTCTATGTATTCAGTTCGAGACACGTTTGATGCCGAGTTTGGCGTATTTGAAGTTCAGCAGCAGGGCGGTTTTGAGTCCGGTGATATTGAGGTATCCGAGCATTTGTGCGAGGTGGGAGTCGTTGAAGGCGGTGGCGACCTTGGTATCGACGATGACTGAGCCATCGACGATGAGGTCGGGGATGAGGGTTCCGATGAGCTGGCCGTCGTAGTGGACCTCGAATGATTTTTGGGACTCCACGGAGAGGCCTTGTTTGCAGAGTTCGATGGTGAGCGCGCGCTCGTAAAGTTTCTCATCGAGACCGGGCTTGAGCGTATTGAGGACGGTGTAGGCGGCACCGATGATGGATTGGGTGAGGTCAGCGTTCATTATTAAACCACGGATATTTTTTAACCACAGATTTCACGGATGGGCACAGATAGGAGGATGAGAAATTTTTGATCTGGTTTTTCGGGTGGTCGATGGCTGCTTGGATTCCGATGGGATTTCATTTTCTTCCTCTTAAAATATCTGTGCATTCTGTGCAATCTGTGGTCAAAAAATTCTTAACCACAGATTTCACGGATGGGAATGATTCGAGTGTTGCGGTTCATGCAGTGTATTCCCACGGATTGAAGACGGAGACTCCGCAGGGTGCGAAGTGGGCGACGTTGCGGGTGACGATCGTGAGGCCGTGGACTTTGGCGGTGGCGGCGATGAGGGAGTCGTTGGGGCAGAGGCCGTGGAGGGCGCGGAATTCGGCCGCGTGGAGGGCGGTGTGCAAATCGACCCCTAGGAGGCGGTGGCGAAATTCTGGCACGACGGTGTTGGTCAACCAGGACTCCAGTTTGTCGGCGAACGCGGGATCCCGGCGGCGCACCTGGTGGATGCCCTGGCGTATCTCCAACGGGGTGATGACGCTCAGCCACATCTGGTCGCCGACGTGGTCGCTCTGCCAGTCACGGACTCGCGGATCGATGCGGTCGATTTTGCGGAATTCCGATACGGTGACGGTGTCGAGGAGGAAGGCGCTCACGGAAATGCGACCGGTCTTTCTTTTTCTTGCTGGCGATCCGGCAGTTCGAAGTCGCGAGCTGCCGTCGCCGGATCCCCGAGACGCTCGAGCAATGATTTACGTTCGGGGTGGTTTCGGGCGACTTCCTGTTGGAGCAGATCGGCCACCCACTGGGAGAGGGACTTCGATTGGGCGACGGCACGGTGGCGCACTTCGTTGCAGAGATCGTCTGGGAGTTTAAGGGTCACATTCATCGCTCGTGTAGCACGATAGCACTGGCTATCTAGTTTTCAAGCGGTCAGCTCTCGATTCGCTTCTTCAATCAGCGCATCCATCTGCTGGCCGAACAGCTGGTGCATTTTCCCCAGTCCGCCTTGGGCATCGAAGGGTGAATATTCGAGGTCGTCGCGTTCGAAGCGGAAGGAGGTGGTGATGTGGTCGCGGATGAGTTTTAGCCAGTTGAGCTGGGTTTCGGTGAAGGGCTGGCCGATGTTTTTTTGGACGATCCAGTCGCGGTAGTTGCGGCGCACGGTGTCGTTGAAGGGGGTCAACTTTTCATCGATGCCACAGGCGCGGCGGACCAGGGCGACTAGGGCGGTGAGTTCGGTGAGGGGCTTTGCGGTGTCGGGCAGTTGGTCGATCTGGACATAGGCTTCCCAGACGCGCAGCGGGGCGAGGCGCGGGGCATTGGCCTTGAGGGCGGCGAGCAGGTCTTTGATCTGGGCGAGGGTAACCTCGCAGCGGCGTTGCGGCTGTTGGTAGTAAAGGGTGAGGGCGTCGAGCTGATTCTGGTGGTCGAGGCAGAAAGTCTCGAACTCGCTGACGAAATCGGCGGAGCGCTCGCGGGCGTCGGCATCCCACTCGGCGCGGATGAGGACGTCGAGGGTGTCTTCGTCGAGGGTCTGAAGGTTGGCGGTGCAGGTCTCGACGATGAGTTTCACAGCGGCGCCGGTGAGCGGAGTGGCGGCGGTGGCGACGAGTTGCTGCTGGGCTTTTTCGCGGGCGGAATCGCCGGGGTCGGTGCCTTCTTTTTGGCCGGCGATCTCGAGGGCTTTTTGTTCGATGGTTTCGCCGTCGATGGCGTGGAACAGGTCTTTGGTGAGTCCACCCAGGGAGGTGCCGCCGAGTTTTTTGGTGATGGTTTGTTTCTGCTCTTCGGTGAGCTGGCGGTCGATGCGGGCGAGGCGTCCGGCGAGGGATGAGATGGTGTCGGCATCGGTGGCACCCATGACGACCTCCATGGCGAGGTCTTTGAAGGCGACGGAGGGGCGGGTGATGGGCGGGCGGCTGGCGGTCTTGAGCGACTTGGTGACGCCGATGGCATCGACGATGACGTAGTGGGTTTTGGCGGTGCGAGCGGTGCGGTTGGTTTTGCGCATGCCGTCGAGATCGAGGGTGCGGGTGCCGCGGCCTTTCATTTGCTCGAAGTAGCCGCGGGATTTCACGTCGCGCATGAAGAGCAGGCATTCGAGCGGTTTGACGTCGGTGCCGGTGGCGATCATATCGACGGTGACGGCGATGCGCGGGTGGTAGTCGTTGCGAAACTGCTGGAGGACGGACTTGGGATCTTCCTCGGTCTTGTAGGTGAGCTTTTTGCAGAACTGATTGCCCTCGCCGAACTCGTCGCGGACGATGTTGATGATGTCGTCGGCGTGGGAATCGGTCTTGGCGAAGATGAGCGTTTTGGGAACTTCGTAGTCGCCGTCCTCGTCGTCGCGGCCGGGGAAGATCTCGGGGAGCTTGTCGCGGAAGGTTTTTATGACGGTGCGGATCTGGGATTTGTTGACGATGTCACGGTCGAGTTTTCTGGCGGAGTATTTTTCGTCCTCGTCCTGTTGTTCCCAGAGCTGACGGCGGGTGAGTTTCTCGCGTTTTTCCACCCGCCCCTTGAGCACGGTGCCGCCGTCCTTGGAGACCTCGGTTTCGATGAGATAGATCTCTCCCTGGACGTTGACGCCATCGGCGACGGCGTCCTCGTGGGTGTATTCGGAGACGACGTTCTGGTTGAAGAAGCCGTAGGTGCGCGAGTCGGGGGTGGCGGTGAGGCCGACGAGGAAGCTGTCGAAGTAGTCGAGCACCTGCCGCCAGAGGTTGTAGATGGAGCGGTGGCACTCGTCGATGACGATGAGATCGAAGTGTTCGATGGGAACCTTTTCGTTATAGGCGACCGGGAGCGGCTCGCGTTTGCGGTCGGTGCCGCGCTCGGCGGGGTTTTCGTCCTCGGCGGAGGCGTCGAGTTCCTTGCCCTGGAGGATGGAATACATCCGCTGGATGGTGGAGATGCAGACCTGGGCATCGGTCGGGACGTGGGAGGAGTTGAGGCGCTGGACGGAGTAGAGTTCGGTGAACTTGCGGTTGTCGTCGGAGGGGGTGTAGGCGAGGAACTCCTGCTCGGCCTGCTCGCCGAGGTTGCGGGTATCGACGAGGAAGAGGATGCGCTTGGCTTTGGCAAATTTGAGCAGGCGGTAGATGGAGGTGATGGCGGCGAAGGTTTTGCCGGCGCCGGTGGCCATCTGCACGAGGGCGCGCGGTTTGGCCATCTTGAACGATTTTTCCAGCGCGGTGATGGCGGTGACCTGGCAGTCCCTGAGTCCGGCGGGGTCGAGGGCGGGGAGATCGTGGAGGCGGCCGCGCAGGGATTTTTCCTGCGAGAGAAATTCGCGCAGGGTTTCAGGGCGGTGGAAGGAGAATATTTCGCGCGAGCGGGGCTTCGGATCGCGCTGGTCGGTGAAGCGGGTGAGGACGCCAGTGGCCTCGTAGAGGAAGGGGAGAGGGATGCCGGTGTTCTGCACCCATTTGAGTTCGGCGGCGGCGTAGTCGGCGGTCTGATCTTCTGCGACAGTGATATTGTGCCCGAGGGTCTCTTTCTTCGCCTCGATGACACCGACGGGTTTCTTGTCGATGAAGAGCACGTAGTCGGCGGGGCCGGTGTCGGTGGTGTATTCGCGGATCGCCTGCCCCGCGCCCTCGTTGAGGTCGATGGTCGTTTTATCCTGCACAGCCCAGCCCGCTGCGGTGAGCTGCGCATCGATGCGGTCGCGCGCGACTTGTTCGGGATTCTGGTTGACTGTGGGCATCGGGACTGAGTGAGATAGGTAGCGGAATGGCGCGGAGATAGCCAAGTGAAAATACGCCTTCCGAGGTGCGCGGGTCTTGTAATGAGCTGCGAGTCCGACGGCAGCCTCCCCTCCGAGGAGGCGGCAGCCTCCAAAAACCTTCGCGCCCTTCGCGGGCAACCTCCCCCTCCCCTCTCAAAAATTCGCGATCATTCGCGTCCATTCGCGGGCAAAACAAAGCCTCCGCGAGCGGGAACTTTGGCAAAAATTTAGAACCATTTTTCTTTTCGAACGCCACATCCACCCCTACGATTTTACCCTGTGCGAGATTCAATGTATTTTGACTCCCGCCATGAAATATAAATATGCGAATGGGAGGAATCTTGGCAGTAGCCGCAATAGCGATGCTTCCGGGCGTGGGGATGATGCCCTCATTCGCACAGGACGAGAGTGCTCCAGAGGAGATGCCCGCCGAATTCGGGGAGGGGATCCGAGCGCTCGCCAAACTCGGGCTACACGATACCGAAGGCACGGAGTTCGTCGCTCCGACCAGCAGCGGCACGTTCCGCGACGACAGCGACGACAGCGACGGGGTCTCGTTATATGAATACAATTCGCTCGATAGTGACAAGCTCCTCGACGTCGGCTGGCTCTTCCCCGATGGCGGCGACGGCACCCGCGACCTCCTCGTGGATGCCCGCATGAGGAAGGCGAGTGCGAGCCCCGCCAAACCTCTGAGCAGGCTGGCCCGCCTGCTATCAAAAGGCAGCAGCAGACAAACCCCGACCCTGAAGTGGAAGAAGGCCAATCTGGCGAAGACGCTCAAATCGATCGAGAAGCATCTCGACAAGCAATTGAAAGAGATCGAGACCCAGAAAGCTCAGGGCTACTTTAGTTCTTCGCAGAATAGCGGCGGCGGGCGCACTTTTTTGTTGTTGGCGCACGCCTACCGGCACGGGGAAGAAGAGACCGCCAACAGGCTACTGGCCAAGCTCATGCGAGCCGCAGAATCGGCGGATTCACCAATCGAAGACGCGCTGGCGACGATGGCCGCGTCGAGGTATAACGAGGCGATCGACGCACTGCTTTCCGACGGCGACTGGAAGGCCTTCGACACAGTGATCCGCAAAGTCGGCGCAGATTTCGGCGCGACCTGGCGAGATGCGGCGGGCGCGGCAGCCCTGCTGGAAAGCATCGCGCCACGGCTTACGGGGGAGGAGCCCGCCACCATCCGCGGCACGGATATCCCGCCAGAGCTTGCTGCCTTGGCCGATGCCTGGGCAGAGGAGTTCGACCCCGGCGACTTCGAATCCAACGGCATCCCCACCGCATGGGTCATCCCTTCCGGGGAGGAACCGCCCCCGGACGGGGCGTTCGGGAAGTTGACCGCGCGCGGGATGGAGGCGGTGCCATTCTTGATCGCACTGCTCGACGACCGCTACCCGCTGCTCGCCGACAGCAACCAGATCGCCGCGATGCGCAACGATGGTTACTCCCGTTCCAGGCACGTGATCTTCTCCGACGATTCCTCGCGCCAGCCTTCCGCAGAGCAGGTGTTTTCCCGCATGCGGCGCCCGCTGACCCGCGGCGACATCGCTGCCGCCCTGCTCGCCCCCCTGATCCCATCTAACGACGAGCAGAGAGAGGCGTTCAGTTCGGCGCAAAGGAATGAGAACGGACAGACGGCGATCGAAATGCTCAAAGAGGGAGCGACAGCTTGGTACAAGACGCACAAGGAGGCTAGCCCACAGGAAATCGCGCTCACCTACTTCACAGACGGCAACGGGAACCAGCAGTCCATCGCGATGGGCATGTTAGTCAAATCGGGCACCCCGGAGATGCGGACAATCATCGAGGATTTCCTGCTCGATCGCATCGAGGACAACCCCTACGAGAACACGTTGGTGCATACCTACCTGAAGGAACGCGGCAAGGAAGGCAAAGCGTTTTTGGCCGCGTATAAGAAAGCGACGTTCGAAATGCTAGAAAACCGCGCCTCCCAGCAGAGAGGGAATGCGAAGGCCATGAAAAAATACCTCGTCCGCCGGATAAAATCGCTAGAGAACCTCGTCGCGGGACGGGATATCGGGGACGTCCTCGCCGACCTCGAGGCCGGGCGAGTCAAAATCGGGGAAATTAGCGATTTTCTGGAATCGTCCCTCATGGAAATGGACAAAGAAGAGGCCGTCATGCTGCTTCTCAAAACGGCGGTCGGCTGCGAGCAGGCGCAGGACTCGGCCACCCTGATGCAGCACGTGGCCTACTTGAACTATCGCTCGCGCGGGGAGCCGGATGCCGATGAGGCAGCGGCGACCGAACTATCACCGGAGACCTCAGCGCTTTGGCGCAAACTCGGCACCGACCAGCGCGGGACGCCCCGCTATCCCGGGAGCCCTCCCACCACCGTGGGCGAGATGACCATCTGGGCGATGGAGAGCTTCTACTCCCCGGCGGAAGCAAGATCAATGCAGCAGCTTTACGCTTTCGACAAAGAGGCTGCGATGAAGCTCACCAAGCGCCGCTTCGAGGCGCGACTGGCCGGCGAGAAATTGCCCGACGCCCCGAATTTCGATGAAGCGAATTCGGACGACGTTAGGGAAAAGGCGTGGACCGCGTTCGAGAAGCTCGCGGAGTCGGGTGATCCCGGCGCGTTGGAAGGGTGGCCGCTGGTCGAGAAGCTCGCGCTGGTTATGGAGCTGGGTCAGCGCCAGCAGAAGGCCGAATCCGACT